>JAEZTD010000201.1 GCA_023443705.1 Bacillota bacterium
GGTTTTTTGTTGGCTTTTTCGACAGCGCGAAAGCCCCAAAAGGCCGACCCCATAAGAAGCCGGGATGAGGAAACGCCGGCAGCGCTTTCCTCATGCGAACGGACCGTATCCGGCGCGCTTGATCCGCCGTCCTCGCCGCGAGCGGAAACGTTGCCGCAAAAGGCTGCAGCCTCATTGACAAAATAGATTTAACATTCTATAATAAGCTGTGCCATCCGGTAGTATATCGAGGTTCGCACATGAACAAGCGAAAGGAAGTATGCCCTGTGAAGAAGTTTCTCTCATTGTTGATGGCCCTGATGATGGTTCTCAGCCTCGCCGGCGTCGCCGCCGCGGAGACCGCCGCCATTGATCCCGAGCTGATCGCCGCCGCCCAGGCGGAGGGTGAGCTCACCGTCTACGCCTCCTGCGAGGAAGCCTACATGAACGCCGCCTGCGACCGCTTCCAGGAGCTCTACGGCATCACCGTCAACCGCCAGCGCCTGTCCACCGGCGAAGTCGCCGCCAAGATCGAGGAGGAGAAGGGCAACCCCAGCGGCGACGTGTGGTTCGGCGGTACGACCGACCCGTACAACGAGTCCGCGCGCAAGGGCCTTCTCATGGCTTACGAAGCCAAGAACGCCAGCCATCTGATCTCGGACACCTACCGGGATAAGGAAGGCTACTGGTACGGCATCTACAAGGGCATCCTGGGCTTCATGGTCAACACCGAGGAAATTGAGCGCCTCGGCCTCACCGCCCCCGCAGACTGGGACGACCTCATCAAGCCCGAGTACAAGGGCCTGATCTGGATGAGTAACCCCAACACCGCCGGCACCGCCAAGCTCATCATCAACACCATGGTGCAGATGAAGGGCCATGACGCCGCGATGGAATACTTTAAGGCGCTGGACGAGAACGTCGCGCAGTACACCAAGAGCGGCTCCGGCCCCAGCAAGATGGTGGGCCCGGGCGAGTGCGTGATCGGCGTCGGCTTTCTGCACGACGGCATCACCCAGATCCTCGCGGGCTATGACAACATCGCCCTCGTCGTGCCCAAGAGCGGCACCAGCTACGAAGTCGGCGCCACCGCCATCTTTAATGGCGCGAAGCACCCGAACGCGGCGAAGCTGTGGATTGAGTACGCGCTGAGCCCTGAGTGCGTGAACCTGGCCAAGGACAATGAGAGCTTCCAGTTCCTGGTGATCGACAACGCCGAGCAGCCCAAGGAAGCCACCGAGTTCGGCCTGGACATGAACAACACCATCGCCTACGACTTTGAGGACGCGAAGGCCAACACCTCGAAGTATGTCGAAGACTTCTTCACCGCCGTCGGCACCGACGACCGCTTCAAGACCGAGTAGTACCCGATCGAAGCTTCGGAGGATGGCGCGCCGCGCCATCCTCCGGTTGTTTCCTACGTAACGCAAAAAGGGGGTTACGCGATGGCTGGGACGCAAAGCGCCCGTCTGGACCGCAGGAAACTGCTGGGCGACCCCATCCTGATTTCGACCATTGTGGCGCTTCTCATCTTTCTATTGCTGTTCATTCTGTACCCGCTGGCGACGCTCCTGATCGACAGCGTGTTTAGCCGGGAGAGTGGCTTCACGCTGGAGGTCTTCAGCCGAGTTTTGAGCATGGGCCGCTTCCAAACCGCATTTTCCAACACGCTGGTGCTGGGGTTCCTGACCGGCATCGCCTCCACGCTGATCGGCCTTCTGTTCGCGTACGTGGATGTGTACATGAAGGTGCGCTCCCGGGTGGTCAAGAAGCTCTTCGACGTGGTCAGCATGCTGCCGGTGGTGTCGCCGCCCTTTGTACTGTCGCTGAGCATGATCCTCCTTTTCGGACGCAGCGGGCTTATCACCCGGACGCTCCTTAAAATCTACGACAGCGACATCTACGGCCTCTACGGCATCGCCATCGTGCAGACGCTGACGTTCTTCCCGGTATGCTACCTGATGCTAAAGGGGTTACTCAGAAACATCGATCCCTCGCTGGAAGAAGCCAGCCGCGACATGGGCGCCAGCCGATGGAAGGTGTTCACCACCGTCACGCTGCCCCTGATGCTGCCGGGCATCGGCAACGCCTTCCTCGTCACGTTCATTGAATCCGTCGCGGACTTCGCAAACCCGATGCTCATCGGCGGCAGTTACGACACGCTCTCGACCACCATCTACCTGCAGGTGACCGGCGCCTACGACAAGGTGGGCGCGGCCGCGATGGCGGTGGTGCTGCTCGGCCTCACCCTCGTATTGTTCCTGATTCAGAAATACTACCTTGAGATGCGCACCGTCGCGACGCTGACGGGCAAGGCTAGCCGCGAGCGCATGCTGATTACGGACAAGAGCGTTACCCGGCCGCTGACCATTCTGTGCGGCCTCGTCAGCGCCTTCGTCGTCCTGATGTACATCAGCATCCCCTTTGGCGCGCTGTTCAAGCTCTGGGGGCGCAACTACTCCCTGTCCCTCGTACACTTTGAGTACATCTTCAAGTACGGCGGCCTGAAGGCGTTCCGGGACTCCTTCCTGCTCTCGATCATCGCCGCGCCTATCACGGCGCTGTTCTCGATGATCATCAGCTACCTGGTGGTCAAGAAGAAGTTCCGCTCCAAGGCCTTCATTGAATTTGTCAGCATGCTGGCGATGGCCGTGCCCGGCACGGTGCTGGGCGTGGGCTACATCCGCGGTTACGCGGGCGGCCTGTTCGGCAGCGGTGTTCTGCAGGGGCTGTACGGCACCGGGGCCATCCTCGTGATCGTGTTCATCGTCCGAAGCCTGCCCGTGGGCACGAGGAGCGGCATTTCCGCGCTTAGGCAGATCGACAAGTCCATCGAGGAGAGCGCCTACGACCTGGGCGCGGGCAGCGGCAAGGTGTTCACGAGCGTCACGCTGCCGCTGATCAAGGACAGCTTCTTCAGCGGTCTGGTGACGACCTTTGTGCGCTCCATCACCGCCATCAGCGCCATCATCCTTCTGGTCACGCCGAAATACCTGCTCATCACCACCCAGATCAACGAGTTCGCCGAAAAAGGCAAGTACGGCGAGGCGTGCGGCTACGCGACGATCCTCATCCTGATCGTGTATGCCTCGATCCTTGTGATGAACACAGGCATCAAGTACTTCGGAACCAGCAGAAAACTGGGAGGGGGCAAGACCTATGGCTAAGGTGCCAAAGGGCGTACGCCTTGAAAACATTTCAAAAATCTACAAAGATCCCAAGACAGGGAACGACTTCTACGCCGTCAAAGATGTGAGCCTTGACATCGAACCGGGCAGTTTCGTCACGCTCCTTGGCCCCTCGGGCTGCGGCAAGACCACGACCCTTCGCATGATCGCGGGCTTTGAAAGCCCGGACGAAGGCGAAATCCACCTGGGGGGCGAGCCGATCAACCAACTGACCCCCAACAAGCGGGACACCGCGATGGTCTTCCAGAGCTGCGCGCTTTTCCCCCACTACAACGTGTACGACAACGTCGCCTACGGCCTGAAGCTGCGCAAGGTGCCCAAGGCGGAGCTGGACGAGCGCGTCCTGAGCATCCTGCGCCTTGTGGAGATGGAGGGCATGGAGAGCCGCATGACCAACCAGCTCTCTGGCGGTCAGCAGCAGCGCATCGCGCTGGCCCGCGCGCTGGTGGTGGAACCGGGCGTACTTCTGTTCGACGAACCACTTTCAAACCTCGACGCAAAGCTACGGGTGGTCATGCGCACGGAAATCCGAAGGATCCAGCAGACGCTGGGCATCACCGCCATTTACGTGACCCACGACCAGAGCGAGGCAATGTCCATCAGCGACCGCATCATCATCATGCACAAGGGCGTCGTGGCGCAGATTGGTACCCCGATGGAGATCTACTACCACCCGGTCAGCGAATTCGTGGCCGATTTCATCGGCGAGGCAAACTTCCTGAAGGGCGTGGCCGTAGGGATGGAAGGCGGAGACTGCCGGGTGTCCATCGGCGGCCATGAGGCGCTGGTGGAAACCGCGAGGCCCCTCTCCCCCGGCCAGGCCTGCGAGGTTGTGTTGCGGCCGGAGGCGATCCAGATCGGGGACAGCGGCCTTCTGCCCTGTAAGGTGGAACTGAGCTGCTTTATGGGCAGCTACCAGAACTACCATGTGCGCGTGGGCGATACACTGGTCAAGATCGCCGACAACTGCCCCGTCAACAAAAAGATCTATCAGGTGGGCGACGCGGCGTACATCCGCTTTGACAAGGAGTGCGCGCACCTCCTCTGATCCCGGACGTCAAAAAGCCCCGTTCCGCTTCGAACGAAGCGGAACGGGGCTTTTTGTGTCGCTATTCGAGACAGGTTTTCTACGTATTGATGGTGCGCACGCCCTGTACATTCGGGTATTCCGACAGGTACTGAACCACCTCGATGTACTCGACGGACCGGGGCAGCTTCAGATCATACGTATTGGTGTAGAGGTTCCCGGTCTCCCGGTTTTCCACCCGGAAGTCCACGTCGAACACCTCAATGTGCTTATCCCTGAAGTAGCTGTTGATGAATGGGATCGTCTCCGCCCGGTGTACGAAGCGGATTTCCAGATGCTTGCTGACGTTGATGTTGATGATGCGGGGCATGACCGTCAAAACGATGAGAACCAGCGCGCAGCCGTATCCCGCGATCTCGTAATACCCCATGCCTGCGGCGATGCCCAGGCACGCGGTGTTCCACAGCGACGCGGCCGTGGTAAGCCCGACGATCTTCTTTCTCGCCATCACGATGGTGCCCGCGCCCAGAAAGCCGATGCCGCTGACCACCTGCGCGGTGATGCGCCCCAGGGTAAAGGTGACGTTGCCATCCACGGACCGCGCCAATTCCTGCGCCTGAATCGCGCACTCGATCAACGCGATGATGCACGCACCCAGTGAAACCAGCACATGGGTGCGCATGCCGGCTGGGCGGTTTTTGCGCTCACGCTCGATGCCGATGATCGTCCCGACGGCGATCGCCACCACGATGCGGATGATGATTTCAACGCTTGACAAACCGCGCCTCCCGCCTCCGGCAACCCGACGCCGGAATTAACTTCCTTCTGAATAATTATATCACGCGGGCGGCGCTTCGGCAATAAGTGAAAGCAATGCGCAGGGATTGGTCCCCCATTTTCGCCCACGCATTACGTCCTTCAAACCTTCATACGGGGACTTCGCGCGGGATTGAGGCCTTCATTTCAGCCGGTTTGTCATGCCTTGCCGGTATCTGAAGCCTCAGAAGACAGAATCCGAACCTGCATATGGGTGATGTAGTTTTCGGGGTTGCGCTCCACAAACTGGTCGATGATGTTGAAGTTGACCGTTACCGGCGACAGCGTTACTTCCGGCCGGGTGTCGCGCACGCGCCGCATGGTTTCCGTTACTTGTTCGTAGGGTCCCTTGTGGTAGCAGCACAGGTAGTCGCCCGCCGGCAGCGTCTGGACGATGGCCTCGTCCACCGGGGGGAGCGCCTGGTCCTCCGGGTCGGCGTAAAGGTATGCGCCGAAGTACTTCTCCTCGCCCTCATAAAACGCGATCGTCGGATAAAAGTAGAAGGAATCGTGGTGGTACAGCCGCTCCTCGCGCCCGATGTCGATGTACCTGCGCTCTGGGTAGCGGATTGTCTCCACCGCCTCGATGTCCGCAATCCGGGCGAGCGCTTCCTCGACAAACTGAATTTTACGCTCTATCACCGTTTCGATCGCCAGAAGCTCCTCCCATTGCCGGTGCAGCACCCGGGACCGCTCCTTCAGATGGTCCAGTGTGAAGCCCACCGCCCGGGAGGCCATGTAGTCCTCAATCTGCTCCAGCGAATAGCCGAGCCTGCGCATGTACCGAATGGGCGCCAGCTTGTACACCTGGTCGAAGGCGTAGTAGCGGCGGCCGGAGCCGGCATCTCGCCGCTCCGGCTGGAAGAGGCCGATGGAATCGTAGTATTGCAGCGTCTGCTTGTTCAGCCCGAACATGGCGCTGAATTCGCCGACCGTGTAGTATTCTTTCATTGCAAGGCCCCCCCGGATGGTATTTCCTCCTCAGCGCTTGCCGCGCTCATACGGCACGCCCAGCGCCGCCGGGTCCCGCCCCTTTCCGATGGAGAACAGCAGCACGACCACGGCCGCGACATAGGGCAGCATCGAAAACGCCTGCGACGGGATGCCGATGCGCATTGTCTGCAGTTGCAGCTGCAGCGCCTGCGCAAGGCCGATCACCAGCGCCGACGCAAGGATGCCCAGCGGGTTGCGCCGCCCCAGGATCACCGCCACCAGCGCGATGTAGCCGCGGCCCGCGTTGACGTCCTCCATGAAAAAGCCCAGCTGGGCGATGGTGATGTACGCGCCGCCGAGGCCGCCCAGAACGCCGTTTACGAGGCACGCGAGGTAGCGGATTTTGTACACGTTCAACCCGGCGGTGTCCGCGGAGCGCGGGTGCTCGCCCACCGAGGTCAGCGAAACGCCCCACTCCGTCTTGTAGAACACGACAAAGGACGCGGCCACGATCAGGTATAGCGCGTATTCGAAACCGCTCTGCGAAAAGAGCGCCGGGCCGATCAACGGGATCTTGGAAAGCAGCGGGAGTTCGAACCGGGGTGCGATCGCGCAGGTGGGCAGCACCGTGGACTGGCCGAACCCCTTCATGAACAGAAAGCTCGTCAGCCCCAGGGTCAGGATGTTCAGCGCCAGCCCCGCGATGTTCTGGTTCGCGCGGCAGCGGATGCTGAGAAGCGCGTGAACCATGCTCACACACACGCCCCCGAGGACGCCGCAGAGCGCGCCCAGGTGGATGCTTCCTGTCGCAAAAGTGGCCATGAACGCCGAAAAAGCGCCCGCGAGCATGATGGCCTCCACGCCGATGTTGATGATGCCCGCCCGCTCCGAGTACGCCTCGCCGATGCCCGCGAAGGTCAGCGGCGTCGCCACCCGCACCGCGGCGGCGAGAAACGTGGCGACGGTTGCGAGAAACGCTTCCATGCCGCTATTCCCCCTTTCCCGCGAGGAGCCCCTTGAAGAGGGCCTTCCGCGCCAGAATCAAGAGCACCACCGTGCCCATGATGATGGAGGCGATGGAGGCGGGCACATTGGCCGAGCGCTGCATGGAGAGGGAACCCACCTGCAGCGCGGACACGCCCACCGCCGCGATCAGAACGCCCAGCGGCGCATTGCCACCCAGGAGCGCCACGATGATCGCCAGATATCCGTAACCGGGCGAAATGCCCTCCAGCAGCCGGTGCTGAAGCCCCGCCACCTCGCACATGCCCGCAAGCCCCGCAAGCCCGCCGCTGAGAAGCGACGAGAGCACGATGTTCCGGTAGACGCTGATCCCCATGCACTGGCACGCGCGGGGGTTCAGCCCCACCGCCCGCATCCGAAAGCCCTGGGGCGTCCTGAAGAGGAGCACATACATGAGCGCCGTCATGACGACCGCGATGATTAGCCCCGCGTGCAGCCGCGTGGAGGGCAGGATCACCGGCAGAAACGCCGATTCCGGCAGCGTGGGCGAGACCGGGAAGTAGCTCTCCGGGTCCTTCAAAACCGTCTGCACCAATACCCCGGTTATCCCGAGGCCGATGTAGTTGAACATGATGGTGTTGATGACCTCGGAGATCCCGTACCGCGCCTTCAGAAAGCCCGGAATCAGTGCCCAGAGCCCGCCGAGGAGCGCGCCCGCGAGCATCATCAGCGGGATCATGATCCACGCGGAGAGCCCCGTCAGCTTTGTCGCGACAAAGGTGGCCGCGATCGCCCCCATGTAGAACTGCCCCTCCGCGCCAATGTTGGTAAAGCCGCTTCGAAACGCTACCGCCACGCCCAGACCAGCCAGCGTCAGCGGCGTCGCCTTGACGAACACCTCCGCCGCCGAATACGAAGAGCCGAAGAGCCCTCGGGAAAACCCGGCGAAAGCCTTTCCCGCGTCGCTGCCCGAAAGCGCCACGAATAGGAGTGCGACGACCGCCGTGATGCCCGCGATGGCCGCGTAGGGAACGATCTCCTTCCAGCGCACCTTCACACGCATCCCCCTTCCCTTGCCTCTCGGGCCCTGCCCGCCATCATCAGGCCGATTTTGGTAAGGTCGTCCGCCTCACCGCCGGAAACCACGCCCATGACCTCGCCGCCGTGCAGAACCGCGAAGCGGTCGCACAAAAGGCGGATCTCGTCGAGGTCCGCGGAGATGAGCAACACCGCCGCGCCCCGCTCCTTGCAAGAGGCGAGCTGCTTTTGCACAAACTCCGTCGCCCCCACGTCGAGTCCCCTGGTCGGCTGGCAGGCGATGACGAGCTTGGGATTGTCCGCAAGCTCCCGCGCCAGGATCAGCTTCTGCTGGTTGCCGCCGGACAGGTAGCGGATCTGTGTGGTCAGCGCGTGTGTCCTGATGCCGTAGGCGGCGACGTCCCGGGCAGCCTCGTCCCGGGCGGCCCGGGCGTCGATCAGCCCGCGCCGTTGAAAGCGCTTGTCCGAATTGAACCTGAGCAGCAGGTTGTCGGTCAGGTCCATGTCCATCACCAGCGCATCCCGGTGGCGGTCGTCGGGAATGTAGGCGACGCCCATGCGCCGCCGGGCTTCGACGCCGAGGCCGTCCAGCCGCTCCCCAAAGAGCGAAACCATCCCAGCGTCCTGCCTGCGAATCCCCGCGATCACCTCGGCCAATTCCTTCTGCCCATTGCCGTCCACCCCGGCGATGCCGAAGATCTCGCCCGGACGGACGTTCAGCGAGACGCCTCGAACCTTTTTTAGCCCTCGCTCCGAAAGAGTCACGCCGGAGAGCGCAAGGCCGGGCGCTTTGGATGCTTCCCGCGCCCCACACATGACCGGCGAGAGCGCCCGCCCGATCATGTGCCGGGCCAGCGCTTCCTCGTCCAGCGCCGAAATCCGCGCGGTGACGATCTTCTTCGTGTCCCGTAGCACCGTCACCCGGTGGGCCACGCCCATAACCTCCGGAATCCGGTGGGTGATCAGGATGACCGCGCAGCCGCGCTTGCAGAGGTTTCGCAGCACCTCGAAGAGCCGCTCGGCCTCCTGCGGGGTCAGTACCGCGGTGGGCTCGTCCAGGATGAGCAGTTTTGCGTCCCGGTACAATAGCTTCATAATCTCCACCCGCTGCTGTTCGCCCACCGAGAGCGACGAAACCGGCGCGGCGGGGTTAATCCCGAGGCCGAAGTCCCGGGCGATCCCCGAGATGCGCCGGTCGATGGCCGCCCTGTCGGTGAAGGGGTAGCCCTTCTCCTTCAGCCCCAGCGTGACGTTCTGCGACACCGTCAGCGTGGGCACCAGCATAAAGTGCTGGTGCACCATCCCGATGCCCAGGCGTATCGCGTCCAGCGGCGAGCGGATGCAGGCAGGCTGCCCTTTTATGAGAATCTCTCCCTCGTCGGGCTGGTAGAGCCCGTAGAGCAGGTTCATCAGCGTCGTCTTGCCCGCGCCGTTCTCGCCCAGAAGCGCGTGTACCTCCCCCGGTTCCACGTCAAAATCCACGTGGTCGTTGGCGTAGGCGCCCCAGAAGGTCTTGACGATCCCCTTCATTTCCACCAGCTTCATGGAATCCTCCAGCGCATGCGTTTTGAACTTGCGCCCGCCCGTGGCCCATGCCGCCGGGCAGGCGCATAAAATTTCTTTTACTTTGTGGGGGTTTCGATGCGCGGCACCTGGAAATCACCGGAGATGATGGCCGCCTTCTTCTCGGCAATCTTCGCCTTGAGCTCCTCGGGAATCTTCGGCTCGAGCGCATTGTAGCCCGCGATGTCCACAACGCCCTCGGCCATGCCCAGGTAGAAGACGCCGCCGGCATACGTTCCGTCCTTCACCTGGCTCACGGCGGTCGTGATGACCTTGGTCATGTTGTAGACGGTGGAGCACAGGACGGTCTCCGGAGCGATGGCGTTCTGGTCGTAGGAGTTGCCGCAGGCGAAAAGGCCCTTCTCCTGCGCGGCGGTGATGGTGCCGGTTCCGGCCTGGTTGGCCACGTGGTACAGTACGTCCGCGCCCTGGCCGATCATGTTCAGCGCCGCTTCCTTGCCCAGCGCCGCGTCCACGTAGCTGTTGATGTAGATCTCCAGCACCTTGACGTCGGGGTTCACTTCCTTGGCGCCCAGCTTGAAGGCCTCAAGCTCCTTGATG
>JAEZTD010000231.1 GCA_023443705.1 Bacillota bacterium
GTGAAGATCTGTCACTGGTGCACGGCCGCTACGTCGTCGATGCCAAGTCCATTCTGGGGATTTTCTCCATGGACCTGACCAAGCCGCTGGATCTGGTCAGCGATGGCGCGAACGACGGCCTGAAGGACGACCTGAAGGCCTACGTCCTCTGAGACAGAAGATATAGAACCGAACCGCCGCGGGCCGCTTTCATAGCGTCCCGCGGTTAAAGCATTGAAAAACCCTGCGGGTTTTTTGATGCGAAGGGGCAAGCCTGCGTGCGCCTGAAATCCTGACGGATTTCCGGGCGGCGCACTGACCAAAAGATTGGATAGCGCCACCAGTACGCGTACTGGTGGCGCTATCCCGTTCCCGGCGTACACGCCGCCGGGAACGATTGAGACCCTACGGAGACTTTGTTGATGATCTGGCTGCGGGCCGCTTTCATAGCATCCCGCGGCGCTTGTTTTTTGGTGGGGCGGCGCTGCCGGATCGGATTGCTGTTTGAGCCTGGATGCGGGGGATTCGCGCGGATTGCGCCCTCTGATCGGGCAAACAAACACACTTTTAGTCTATAATCTTCGCGGAAATTTCATACTTCTTCATTACAATGAATGCAAATCGTAGAATACAGGTCACAAATCTAGTCTCTTGGGAGGAAACGCATTGGATCCACTCGACAAACTGGAAAACCGGAGCGTGTATATACTCCGGGAAGCTTACGCTGCCTTCAACAACCTGTGTATGCTCTGGTCGATCGGCAAGGACAGCACAGTCCTTCTCTGGCTTGCGCGCAAGGCCTTTTTCGGGCATGTGCCGTTTCCGCTCGTTCACATCGATACCCATTTCAAAATCCCGGAAATGATCGAGTACCGCGACCGGCTGGCGCGGGAATACGGCCTGTACATGGTCTACGGCGAAAACCGGGAAGCCCTGGGCAGCAAAACGACGTTCCCGGACGGCGCGGCAGGCCGTGTGGAGTGCTGCAGACTCTTAAAGACCCAGGCACTTGCCCATACGCTGGACGGCACCTGGCCGCGCTACCGGCTGAACCTCGCGACCGGCAAATACGAAATGGACGCCAACCTGGAGCCTTATACCGGCGTCATCGTGGGCGTACGCTCCGACGAGGAAGGCTCCCGCTCCAAGGAGCGCTATTTTTCGTCCCGTGACAAGAACAACGACTGGAATCTGGACGATCAGCCCCCTGAATTCTGGAACCAGTACAAGACCGACTTCGCGCCGGGCACCCACGTGCGCATCCATCCGCTCCTCGACTGGACGGAACTCAACATCTGGGAGTACATCGAGCGGGAGAAAATCCCGACCGTTTCGCTGTATTACAACCAGGGCGACGGCACGCGCTACCGCTCGCTGGGCTGCGCGCCATGCACCGCACCCATCCGGTCCGAATCGCGCACGCCCGCGGACATCATCGCAGAACTCCGCACCGGCGCGCTGTCCGGCATCGCCGAGCGCAGCGGGCGCGCACAGGACAAGGAGGATGGCGGCGGTCTGGAAACGCTCCGGCGAGACGGCTACATGTAGCTCGGTGGGCCGCATCCCGAAAACGCAAATCCGCCGCGGCATTCGCGGCACGAATCGGCAGGAGGACTGAATGACCGGATTGGATGGCAGAGACACGAGAGAAATGATCAGCGTCGTGACGGCGGGGCACGTCGATCACGGAAAGAGCACCGTCATCGGACGCCTGCTCGCCGACGCGGACGCGCTGCCGGAGGGAAAGCTCGAGCAGATACGCCAGAATTGCCTTCGGAATTCCAAGCCCTTTGAATACGCTTTTCTCCTCGACGCGCTGAAGGCCGAACAGTCCCAGGGCATTACCATAGACACAGCGCGCTGTTTTTTCGATACACCAAAGCGCCACTTCATCCTGATTGACGCGCCCGGGCACCTGGAATTTTTGAAAAACATGGTCACCGGCGCTTCCCGGGCGGAGGCGGCGCTGCTCGTCATCGACGCCTCCCGCGGCGTCGAGGAAAACACGCGGCGGCACGGCTACTTCCTTTCGATGCTGGGAATCCGGCAGATTGCCGTCGTGGTCAACAAGATGGACCTTGTGGGGCATGCTCGGGATGTTTTTGAATCCATTCGTGCGGAGTATACCAAGTTTCTCGCCAAGATCGAAATCGAGCCCACCGCTTTCATCCCGGTCAGCGGCACGGAGGGCGATAACATCGCCATGCGGTCTGATCGCATCCACTGGTACGTTGGGCCGACCGTCCTCGAACAGCTCGACGCCTTCCAGCCCGTGGAGCCGCCGGAGCAGCGTCCGCTGCGCATGCCGGTCCAGGGTGTGTACAAATTTACCGGCCGCGGTGACAGCCGCCGCATCATAGCGGGTGCGGTGGAGGCGGGGGAACTACGCGCAGGCGACAGGGTTGTGTTCCTACCTTCCGGAAAACGGACGGCCGTCAAGACGCTGGAACGGTTCAACACCCCCGCCCCGGCGCGCTTTGCCGCCACGGAGGCCGCCGGGTTTACAATGACCGACCAAATCTTCGTCCAGCGCTCTGAAGTCGTCTGCCGGGAAGGCGAAGCGCTCCCCCATGTGGGCGTCCGCATCCGGGCCAACCTGTTCTGGCTGGGCAAGCATCCGCTGAGCCTTGAAAGCCGCTGCCTGTTCAAGTGCGGCACTGCCCGCGTACCCGTCCGCGTCGAACGCATCGCCCGCATCGTCAACGCTTCGGACCTGACGCGCCGCGAGCGCCAATACGTGGAACGCAACGAAGTCGCCCAATGCGAGCTCCTCCTGGAATCGCCCGTCGCCTTTGATCTGGCGGGAGAGTGCGACGCGCTCAGCCGGTTTGTGCTGGTAGACGATTACGAGATTGCCGGCGGCGGCATCATCACCGAGGCGCTGCCCGAACCGGACTACGACCAGCGCAACATCCGCTGGTCGGCGAGCAGCCTGACGGACGAGCAGCGCATCGCGAAGCAGGGCCGGTTCGGTCTGGTCGTCTGGATGACCGGCCTTTCCGGCTCCGGCAAGAGTACGCTGGCCTTCGAGGTCGAGAAAAGGCTCGTGGAAGAGGGCATACCCGCCTTTGTGCTGGACGGCGACAAACTGCGCCACGGGCTCAACGCGGACCTGGGGTTTGACGAAGACGGACGACACGAAAACATCCGCCGCGTCATGCACGTGGCCAACCTCTTCCAAATGGCCAACGTGGTTACGCTGGTCACGCTGATCTCCCCCTTCCGCTCCGCCCGAAAAAAGGCGCGAGGGCTGATCGGCGAACATTTCATCGAAGTCTACGTCAAGGCCAGTCTCGAAAACTGCCGCGCCCGGGACCCCAAGGGGCTGTATCGGAAGGCGCTGAACGGGGAAATCCAGGGGTTTACCGGCATCGACGCGCCGTATGAG
>JAEZTD010000245.1 GCA_023443705.1 Bacillota bacterium
CTGTTCACCGACGACGCCGTCGTCCTCGAGCTTTCGGCCAAGGTGATGCTGATGGTCGCGATCTTCCAGCCGTTCCAAACTTCGTCGGTGGTCATCTCCGGCGCGCTGCGCGGCGCGGGCGACACCAAATACGTCGCGAAGGTGATGACGGTCTGCGTTGCGATCATTCGCCCGATTCTGGCGCTCGCCGCGATCTTTGTTCTGCGGGAGCGCTTCGGCCGCGAGGACATCGCGCTACTCGGCGCGTGGGCGGCCGCGATCGTCGATATGATCGTAAGGCTCACCAGCGTCTATCGAAGATTCAACGGAGGAAAATGGCATGGCATCAAAGTTTAAAGGCGCAATTTTTGACATGGACGGCACCATCCTCGATTCGATGGGCTGCTGGCGTTCGCTCAATGTGGAATTTCTGAAAAAGCGGGGGCTCGAAATTCCGGAGGAAATCCGGGGGCGGGAAATGATCACCCACAGCGGCGCCGCCGCGAAGCTGTACCTTCAAAAGTTTGAGCTCGGCATGACGTTTGACGAGATCATCCGCGAAATGGAAGACGACATGCACTCCTTGTATCAAAAAGTGATCCAGCCCAAGCCCGGCGCGCTGAAGCTGCTGCGCGACCTGAAGGCGGCGGGGCTTACAATGTGCGTTGCGACGCTCACGCCGCAGCCGGTGGCCGAGATGGCGCTCCGGCACCACGGAGTATTGGATCTTTTTGAATTCGTCGTCTGCGGCGGCGACATGGGGCTTCGAAAGAGTAACCCCGAATTCTTTCACAGCGTCGCGGGCAGGCTGAACCTGGATGCGCGAGAATGTGTGGTGTTTGAGGACGCGGTATACGCCATGCGCGGTGCCCGGGCCGCCGGGTGCGCCGTGGTCGCCATTGAGGACGCGACGAGCGCGCCGGACGAGGCCGAAATCCGCGAAATTTGCGACATATACGTGGACGATTACAATCTCTTTACGATGGAAGCGCTTGCACGACTTGACAAGCCTGCTGCCGAAACGGTATAATACACTTTAGGCCGCTCAGGGGAGGCTTCAAAATCCGCGTTCGCGCGGTGCCTGGCGCTTGGCGAGCACTATGAACAGGAGGTGCAACGCGTGTACGCAGTCATTCAAACCGGTGGCAAGCAGTACCGCGTCCAGCAGGGCGACGTTATCTACGTCGAGAAGCTCTCTGCTGCGCAGGATTCGCTGGTCAATTTCGACGTTTTGCTTCTGAGCAAGGACGACGGCCTGGTTGTCGGCGCGCCGGTGGTTGAGTCCGCCAGCGTGACGGGCAAGATCCTGGGCGATGTCAAGAACGCCAAGGTCATGGTCTACAAGTTCCGCTCTAAGAAGAACAGCCGCCGCAAGCAGGGCCATCGCCAGCCCTACACCAAGGTCGAGATCGTCAAGGTCGGCTGATGACCACCGTCCGATTCCTCGTTCAAGGCGGGAGACTCTGCGGCTTTAAGGCCAGCGGCCACGCCGGGTATGCGAAAAGCGGCGAGGACATCGTGTGCGCGGCGGTATCGGCGCTGACGCAGACAGCGCTTCTCGGGCTCGGGGAAGTTTTGAAGGTTCCAGTGGAATGGTCGGCGGATGAGGAGAAGGGCGCGCTCAGCGCCTCCATCCTGGAAGCCACCGAGGGAACCGAGATCGTGCTTCGAACGCTGGAGGCGGGCCTTACAAACATTGCCGGACAATATCCCGACCTGGTCGGGATCGACTACATGCAGCGGAGGTAAAAACCATGCTGAAGATCAATCTTCAACTGTTCGCCCATAAGAAGGGCGTCGGTTCGTCGCGCAACGGCCGCGACAGCCATGCGCAGCGCCTGGGCGTCAAGCGCGCCGACGGGCAGTTCGTGCTGGGCGGCAACATCCTGGTCCGCCAGCGCGGCACCAAGATCCATCCGGGCCTCAACGTGGGCATCGGCGACGACGACACGCTCTTCGCGAAGATCGACGGCGTCGTGAAGTTCGAGCGCCTGGGCAAGGACAAGAAGCAGGTCAGCATCTATCCGAAGGCCGAGGCCGCGAACTGAGCCAATTTAAACCCCTGATCCAATGAACCCCGGCTGCGTGCGGTCGGGGTTTTTCGATTGGCAAATTTTCTCGTCTTTTTACGGCGAAACAAGACCCCGGACGCAAGCGCGGCCGGGGTCAGACCATCAACAAAGTCCCCGTATGATTTCAATCGTTCCCGGCGGCGTGTACGCCGGGAACGGGATAGCGCCGCCAGTCAAGCACACTGGTGGCGCTATCCATACCTTTGGTCAGTGCGCCGCCCGGAAATCCGTGAGGATTTCAGGCGCACGCAGGATTCCTTCCTTCGCATGGAATAAACCGTAGGTTTTTTCGATGCCTTGACCCCGGACGCATGCGCGTCCGGGGTCTTGCCATGGATGGGAAGGGCGAAATGGCGATAACCTCCCGCGCGTTTTTTCAGCGGCGGGTTTTAATCATCAGGATGTGGGCGGTGACCGCCGACGCGATGGCGGTCAGCAGAACGCTCACCCAGAGCTTCCGGCTCAGCGCCATCGACAGGATCATCAGCGCCCACAGAAAGACGAGGGCGGAAACCTTTGTGCGCATGGGCACGCCGGTCTTGTTTTTGTAGTTTTCGACGAACGGTCCGAAAAAGCGCGTCTCGGCAAGCCACTTGTACATCTTTGGGCTGGCGCTTCCAAAGCAGGCGGCGGCCAGCAATACGAAGGGTGTGGTGGGGAGTACCGGAATGAACACCCCGACCGCCCCGAGGCCCAGGAGAAGAAACCCAACGCCGATCAAAATATACTTCATCCTGCCTCCTTCACGTCGCCTTGCGTATCCCCGCGACGGCCTCAGCGGAGGGCGTCACGAACAGCGTGCGCTGGTGGGTGTAGATCACAAAGCCGGGTTTTGCGCCGCCCGGTTTTTTGACGTGGCGCTTCAGCGTATAATCCACCGGCACGTTGGACGATGCGGACGCCTTTGAATAGTATGCCGCCAGCAGCGCGGCCTCCAGGATGGTGTCCTCGTCCGGGTTCTCGCTGACCACGATCACATGGGAGCCGGGGATGTCCTTGGCGTGCAGCCAGGTTTCATTGGGCCGGGCGCTCGCGGTGAGTTCGTCGTTCTGCAGGTTGTTCTTGCCGACGAGCAGGTCGATCCCGGCGCCGGAGACAAAGTGCAGCGGCAGTGAGGGCGGCAGCTTCTTCATCTGCCGGCGGTTGTGGTTGGCGCGCACATAACCCAGCTTTTCAAGCTCCGCGCGGATTTCGTTCAGTTCAGCTTCGGTTTCGCACTTGCGCAGGTTCTCCAGCTGCCCTTCGAGGTAGTCCAGCTCCTCACGGGTCTTTTCGATCTGCTCGGCGGCCAGCGTCTGTGCGGAGCGCGCCTTCTGGTAGAGCTTGAAGTAGCGCTGCGCGTTCTGGGAGGGGGACAGCTTTTCGTCCAGCGGAACGTCCACCGGCTTGATTTCCGGGTCGTAGTAGTTCGGCAGTGACGCCTTCTTCGCACCCTTTGCGATCAGGTGCGCGCTGGCGGTGATGAGCTCGCCCATCACCCGGTACTCCTCCATCCGCTGGCTACCCTCGAGGGCCTCCAACTGCAGCGCCAGCTTCTTTTCGCAGCGCTCGACGTTGTTCTTCAGCACCCGGTGGAGGGATGAAGACTTTTGTTTGATGCGGTCGGAGAGGTCCCGCGCCTCGTAGAATGCGTCCATGGCCTCGGAAAGGGTGTCAAACGGCCTTCGCTCAAGGGCGTGGGTGCTTTCGAAAGGGAATGCGGTCAGGTCCAGCGGCGCGCCGTCCTCCGCCAGTAGGATCGCCGGGGCGGCGAGGGACGGGAGCGACTTGAAGAAGTCCGCGATCCGATCGCTGACCCCGGGGATGTCGAGTTCCTCGAGCCGCGCGTCCTCGTCGCCGGCCGCGCGCAGCGTAATCTCCCGCGCCGTCGCCGCCGCGAGGCCGGACACCTGAGCCGCCAGCGCCTTGTGAAGCGGCCCGGCGCAACCCGCGAGCCGCTGGGACAGCGCGTCCGCTGTCAGCGCGTCGTAGGGAAGCTTGTCCTGGGACGGGGGGCGCATGTAGGTGAGACCGGGCAGAACCTCGCGCACGCGGCTCATCTCGTCGGTCACGCGGTGCACGCATTCGATGATCCGCCCGCCCGCGCCCACGAGCATCACGTTCGAGTGCTTGCCCATGAATTCGCAGACGAGCGTCCGCGTCGCGCGGTCGCCCAGTTCGTCGCTGCCCTCAAAGTCAATTTCGAGGATGCGGTCGCCGCCGATCTGCCGAACGGCGGAAACGCGGCTGCCCACCAGGTGCTTTCGCATCAGCATGCACAGGGCGGGCGGCTCCAGCGGGCTGGCCTTTTTGACGTTCGTCAGGTGTCCCCGCGCGCAGCCCGCGCTGGCGGAGATCAAAACGACGCGGTTTGCGCCGCGGCAGCGTATCGTAAGGTTGATTTCGTCCCGCTCGGGCTGGGTCGCCTTGTCCACGCGCCCGCCGACGATCAGGTCGCTAAGCTCGCGCGCCACAAAACCCAGCGCGACGCCGTCCATTGGCATGAAGTCGTCCTCCACTTCGGAATTCTTTGTAATTATATCGAAAAAAGTGGCTTCTGGCAATGCGCGGGCCGCGTTTTGTGGTAAAATAGCGCTGTCGCCGCGCGCGTTCTACCTGTCCACCCCCTGGAATATGCTTGACCGAGATCAAGCGTGAGGAGGGTTCGGTATGAATTTCAGCGGAAACCAGCGCAAGGCCTATGTGCTCAGCGTGGTGCTGCTGGCGCTGACGGTCGTCGTCTGCGGCGCGTGGGGGATGTGGCGAAGTTCTCAATCGACTGGAGGGGCGCCGGCCGCGACGGTCTCGCCCGAACCGGAACCGACCGCTGAGGTCGAACTGACGGCGACCGAGTCGCCCGCGCCCACGGATAGCGTCCGTGCCACCGTTTACTACCAGGACAACTACGGATACCTGGTGCCGGTTACCCGCTCGCTTCCGGAGGAGCCCGGCATCGCCAAGGCGACGCTGTCGCTCATGGTTAAGAGCGCGTACAACGACATGGAAGCCGCCCGGCTGGGCCTTCGGACGGTGATCCCGGAGGAGACGTCCATCGACCTCGACATCCAGAAGGACGGCACCGCCCACATCGATCTAGGCAAGCAGGTGCTCAAGATGACCGACGCCG
>JAEZTD010000288.1 GCA_023443705.1 Bacillota bacterium
CAAGGGTACAATAAAATGTGCAAAATTTAATGGTGAGGAAGGTATGAATGAACATTACGCACTCGTCCGAGCTGCGCTCGCTGTTCCTGAAGTTCTTTGAATCCAAGGGCCACGCGGTGATCCCGTCGGCGTCGGTCATCCCCGAAAACGACCCGACGGTTTTGTTCACCACCGCGGGCATGCATCCGCTGGTTCCGTACCTTCTGGGTGCGAAGCACCCGATGGGCACGCGGCTGACCGACGTGCAAAAGTGCATCCGCACCGGCGACATTGAAGACGTGGGCGATTCCAGCCACCTGACGTTTTTTGAAATGCTGGGCAACTGGTCGCTGGGCGACTACTTTAAAAAAGAAGCCATCTCGTGGAGCTGGGAGTTTCTGACCAGCCCCGAGTGGCTGGGCCTCGACCCGAGCCGCCTGGCCTTCTCGGTGTTCGCCGGGGATGATGGCGTCCCGAGGGACGACGAGGCCGCCGCCATCTGGCGTGAGCAGGGCGTGCCCGCCGATCGCATCTTCTACCTGCCCCGCAAGAACAATTGGTGGGGCCCCGCCGGCACCACCGGCCCCTGCGGCCCCGACTCCGAGATGTTCATCATCACCGACAAAGAACCCTGCGGCCCCGACTGCTCGCCCGCCTGCGATTGCGGCCGCTACCTTGAAATCTGGAACGATGTGTTCATGCAGTACAACAAGCAGGCGGACGGCAGCTACGCGCCCCTCGCCCAGAAGAACGTGGACACCGGTATGGGCCTCGAGCGCACCATCGGCGTCCTGACCGGCGCGAAGAGCGTGTACGAGACCGACCTCTTCACCGGCATCCTCGGAAAAATCTCCGAGCTTTCGGGCAAGGCGTATGGGTCGGACGAGGACACCACCCGCTCGATGCGCATCATCGCCGACCACGTGCGCACCGCCACCTTCATCATCGGCGACGACCGGGGCGTTACGCCTTCGAACGTCGACCAGGGCTACGTGCTGCGCCGCCTGATCCGCCGCGCGGTGCGCCACGGCATGAACATCGGCCTCCCCACCGGCGCGACGGCGATGATCGCCGAGGTGATCGTGGGCCAGTATTCCTCCGTGTATCCGGAACTTGAGCGCAACCACGCCCACATCCTTGAGCAGTTCGACCTGGAAGAGGACCGCTTCCAGCGTACGCTCAAGCAGGGCATGCGCGAGTTCGACAAGGTCATCGCGGAGATTGGCCGTGTGACCGCCGCCGTCGAAGCGTTTGAGGCCGCCCTCAAGGCCGACCCGAAGGCCGCCGCAGAGGCGCTGGCTTCGAAGCTGCGACCGACGCCGGAGAATCAACCGGTCATCGAGGCGCTGCGCGCCGATGGCGCGGATTATGCCGCTCTAGCGGCGAAGCTGCGCTCCCAGTACGGGCAGATCGACGGCCGCGCCGCCTTCAAACTGTACGACACCTATGGCTTCCCCATCGAGATCACCACCGAGATGGCGAAGGAAAAGGGCCTCACCGTGGACGCGGAGGGCTTTGAGGAGCGCTTCCGCCAGCACCAGGAGAAGAGCCATGCCGGCGCGGAGCAGCGCTTCAAGGGAGGCCTCGCCGACACCACCGAAGAGACCGCGAAGCTGCACACCGCGACCCACCTTCTGCACGCGGCGCTGCGCCATGTGCTGGGCGCGGAAGTGGCTCAGAAGGGCTCCAACATCACCGCCGAGCGGCTGCGCTTTGACTTCTCCTTCCCCCGCAAGATGACCGAGAAAGAAGTCAAACAGGTTGAAGAAATGGTCAACGGCTTCATCACGACCGGCGGCAAGGTGGTCTGCGAGGAGATGACCGTGGACGAGGCCAAGGCGGCGGGTGCGATCGGCCTGTTCGAATCCAAGTACGGCGAGCGCGTCAGGGTGTACACAATGGGCGCCTTCAGCAAGGAAATCTGCGGTGGCCCCCACGCCTCCGACGTGGCCGACCTCAAGGGCTTCAAAATCCTTAAGGAGGAATCCTCCTCCGCGGGGGTGCGCCGCATCAAGGCGGTCGTCGGCAAATAAAACAGAAGAGGTAGCGGTATGAAACATCTTTCGGAAATGAGCTTCCAGGAGCTTCTTGATCCCAAGGGTCATCCCTGCCCCGTATGCGGCAAAGTGCACACCACCGGGCTGAAGGCGTTTGAGGCGGGCCGTGGCGCGATCGAAGGGCTGCCGGCCATGCTGAAGGCACTGGACATCCGCCGCCCCTTCGTCGTGTGCGACAAGAACACCCACGCCGCCGCGGGCGAGCGGGTGGAGGCGCTGCTTCGAGGGGCGGGTATCCCGTACAAACTGTTCATGCTCACTGCGGAGCACGTGGAGCCGGACGAGTTCTCCGTGGGATCGATCCTGATGGCCTTCGACCCCGCGTCGGACGCCATCCTCGCGGTGGGCAGCGGCGTCATAAACGACTGCTGCAAGGTGGTCTCCCACGCGGTGAATAGGCCTCAGGTGGTGGTCGGCACCGCGCCGTCGATGGATGGTTATGCGTCCGACTCCTCTTCGATGCACGTGGGCGGTGTCAAGTCGACCCTCTACAACGCCTGCCCCGTCGGCATCATCTGCGACAGTGAGATCATGAGCCAGGCGCCGATGCGCATGCTGTGGGCAGGGCTGGGCGACATGATCGCAAAGTACGTCTCTGTCTGCGAGTGGCGGATGGCGAACCTCATCATCGGCGAGGAATACTGCGAGGAGATCGCGGGCCTCATGCGCGCGTCGATCAAGAAAATCGTGGACAACGCGCCGCGCCTCACCGCGCGGGACCCGGAGGCCAGCCAGGCGGTGGCCGAGGGGCTTGTGATGTCCGGCGTTGCGATGTCCTTTGCCCAGTCCTCCCGCCCCGCCTCCGGCCTCGAGCACTACTTCTCCCACATGTGGGAGATGATGGGCATGGAGCGCGGCCAGAAGGCCGACTTGCACGGCATTCAGGTGGGCGTCGGCACCCGGCTGGCGCTGGGGTTGTACGACTGGATCCGCACGCTGACCCCCGACCGCGCGCGCACAGAGGCGTTCATGGCGTCCTTTGACGAAGCTGCGTGGGAAGCGATGGTGTGCCGCATCTTCGGAAACACCGCGCCGCAGATCCTGGCCATTGAGAAGAAGGCCATGAAGAACGACCCGGCGAACCACAAAAAGCGCTTTGACGCCATTGAAAAACACTGGCCGGAGATCCTGAAGATCATCGAAGAGGAACTGCCGGAGACCGCGAAGATCGACCAGCTCATGCGCGACCTGGGCATGCCCCGGGTGCCTTCGGACCTCGGCATCTCCGAAGCCGACGCCAAGGACGCCTTCACCGGCTCCCGCGAAATCCGGGACAAGTACCTGTCCGGCAGCATGCTGTGGGACATGGGCCTGACGGATGAGGCGCGGGCGAGAATCCACGCGGACTAATCTTTAAAGGCATCAAAAAGGCTGCCCTTGGCAAACGCTCGCCGAAGGGCAGCCTTTTTCTTTACGCCTGCTTCCGGAACGCGAAAAACCGCTGGCCGACGTAGTTGAGGCCGGTAAAGAGTACCTGCCCGGTCAGAAGTGCCACCTTTTCGATGGTTTCCGCCGGGAGCGACGCCCCCGCGACGCTCGTGAGCAGCCAAATGGTGGCGGGCTGGGCGAGGGAGTAGGCGATCAGGTAGCAAACCGCGATCACCATCGAAAAGCGCAGCGCGGCCGGCCACACGTTTCCCTCGTATTGAAAGGACAGCCTTTTGTTCAAAAGAAAGCTGAGTACGCTGGTCACGGCGAACGCCAGTGCGCTGGAACCCCAATAACCAAACCCCGCCAGCGAATAGAGAAGAACCATGATCGCGGTGGACAGAAGCGTGTTGCCAACGCCGATCAAGAGGAAAAAGAGAAGGCTTTTGTCAAAGAGTTTTTTCATTTTGCTCGTCTGTCTCCGTCAATCGTCCAGCACGCTGACCTTGTCGCGGCCAAACACGTCATAGGCTTGCTCTAGAATGCGACCGTCGGCCTTGGGCGCTTCGCCCGCCTGTACAAACCGCGTGTGAAGCGTACGACCAAAGGCCTCCGTCAGCGCCTGCTCCACCGGTGCGCGCTTGTCTTCCTTCTCCAGAATCTGCCGATAGAACGCCCGGGTGCGGGGAAGCTCGAGAAGCGCGCTGTCGCCGTCCAGCCCGCGGAAGGCGGCCTCCTTGAGCATGCCGAAGATCTGGGGATGGGATTTTGCGATCGCGTCCAGTGCGGCGCGGTAGTTCTCGGAGCCGGCGGCTTCCGGCTTGCCCGGTGCGGCGGCCTTGGGCTTTGGCGGCGCAGGCGCGTGGGTGGGCGCCACGCCCTCCGGCTTTTTTGCCTGCGAGGCGGGCGCGGAGGCCGTGGGCTCAAAGGGGATGGACGCAAGGTTCTCAAGTTTCGCCTCAAGTTTTGCGATGCGCTCCATGAGCGCCTCCGGGTTCTCCTCTTTTTCCGGGCGGCACGAGCGCGCCGCGGCCAGCTCCAATGCGCTCCGGGGCTGCGCCATCCACTTCATGTCGCCCTCGGCGCGCATGAAAAGATCCATCCAGCGTGTCAGCCCCGTGCCGGGCGCGCCGGAGGCCTGCGCGATGAGGCGGGTGGCCTCCTCGCGGGTGGACTCGATCAGATCTTCCAGACCATCCTTGACCGACTGTGCGAGCAGCAGCGCGCGAAGGTGCCCCGTCACCTCCCGGGCGAACACCTGAGGGTCCCGCCCGGAATCCATTGCCCTGGCGATCAAGGTCAGCGCCTCGCCCGCATCGGCGGCGATGAGCGCGTCGGCAAACGCATACATCATCTCCCGACCGGAAGCGCCCAGCGCCTCCCGCACCCGGGCGGCGGTGAGGATGTCCTCCGACATGCAGGTGTCCAGAAG
>JAEZTD010000304.1 GCA_023443705.1 Bacillota bacterium
GTCCTTGAGGGTGAGCATCAGCTTGCCCGCGAAGGGGAGCCGCGCGGTCTTGCCGGTTTTGTTGGCGAAGTAGACCTCGACCACCAGCGTTTCGTCCTTGTAGAAGATCCGGCGCGCGCTGACGTAAACCTTCTTCGCCTTGCCGGTGGCGGGCTTTTTATAGATCGCCTCGTTGCCGGTGACGGTGATCTTGCAATCGGCTTTGACCTTGCCGGACGAGGCGCGGATGATGGCCGTGCCGCTGGATACCGCGGTAACCAGGCCGTTCGCATCGACCGTGGCGACCTTTTTGTTGTTTGAGGCCCACTTAACCGCGTTCGGCCCCGCAGACACCGGGTTGGTGTCGGCGGTCAGCTGCAGCGTCGACTGACCGTCGTCAAGACCGATGGTCAGCGTGGCGCTCTTTTTGCTCAGCTTGATTGACTTGAGCATTACCGGGTCCACCTGCAGAAGGCACCGGGCCTTTTTGCCGTTGTGGGCCCTGGCGGTGATGACGGTCTTGCCGGGCGCCAGCGCGGTAATCTTGCCGTTTTCATCCACGGTAGCGACGGATTCCTTGCTGCTGGACCAGAAGGCGGTAGAGATGGTGGCGTTGGCGGGCGCGATCCTGACTTTGAGTTCCTGCTGGCCGCCGACGGTCATCTTCATCTTGGTCTTATTCAGCAAGACGGACTTCGCCGGCACGTCCACGACGCTGACGGTGACCGTGGCGGTAACGCCGCTGTCCAGCGACGCGGTGACGACGGTCATGCCGTTCGCGACGGCGGTGACCTTGCCGGACGCGTCGACCGTGGCAATGGACGGATCGGCGGATGTCCAGGATGTATCAAGGAGGAGGCCGGACGGCATGATCTTCGCGGTCAGCTTCTGTTCGCCGCCCTTTTTCAGCGACACCGGGTTCGGGGAGATCGACAGTTCGGCGCCCTTGACGGTGACCTCCAACTGGGCGGTGACGCCGCTCGAGGTGACGGCGGTCATGACGGCCTTACCCGGCTTCTCGGCGACGAGCAGGCCACTGTTGTTCACAAAGGCGACCTCGGGGGCGGAACTGGTCCAATTGACGGTCGCGTCCTCGGGGTTCTTGGGCGCAAGCTTGTAATCAAGGGTCATGGCGTTGCCCTCGTACAGCGAAACGGCTTTGTTCGCCAGTTCAATGGCGGTGACTTCCTTGCCCTTGTTGACCACCTTGATGGTTGCGGTGGCGGTGATGCCCCGCTCGGTGGTGGCGGTGATGACCGCGTCGCCCAAACCCTTGGCGGCAATGTTGCCCTTGTTGTCAACGGTGGCGACAGAGGCGTCGTCGGTGGACCAAGTGATGCTTTCATCGGCATTTTCGGGGATGAGCGTGAGGCCCAGCTTGCGGCTGGTGCCCTCGCCCAGCACAAGGCGCTCCTGCTCCATCTGAAGAGACTCGGCAAACACCACGTCCCGGACGGTGATGTCGCAGGCGGCGGCCATGCCGTTGTCCGACATGGCGACGATGCGCGCGTTTCCGGCGCGGATGCCGCTCACGACGCCCTTGTCGTCCACGGTGGCGATGGCGAGGTCGCTCGACGACCATGTCAGCTTGGGCCTCGAGGCATTGGACGGGGAAACCGACGCTTCCAGCTGCAGCGTGTAGTTGGTGGCGACGTCCGCCTGATCGCGGTCGATATCAACCTTTAACACCTCGGTGTCGGCACGCCGTGCCAGAACCGGGTACGCGCTGCCGGCGGGGCTGACGGCCACCTGCACCTGAGGTGCGCCGGTTCCCGCGGCGATCGCGCCTTCAATGTAGGCCTTGGCTTCGGTAAGAGACACCGCGCCGTTTCCGTCCGCGTCGCCCAGAAGGTCGGCGGGTTGCTGCCCTTGGTAGTCGTAGCCGCAGGCGGCGGTCAGGTGGTAGGTGACGAGGCCATGGGCGGTGTCCGAGGCCGCACCCGAAGTGACGGACGAGGCGAGCGTCGCCCCAGAGAGCACGAAGTAGTGTTCCGGATCGGCGAGAAAAATCTCCGACACTTTGGCGTTGAATTTGTCGAGAACTTCCTTCGCGGCAAGGCCGCTCTTTTCAACCAACGAATCGGCGTAACGGCAGTCGAAGACCACAATCTTGGTGCCGGGCATCTCGTCCAGCGCCGCCTTGATGCGGTCGATCCGAACGGTCTTTGCGTCGGTGCCGACGATGGAGGCCACTTCCTGGTCGCTGATGTAGCCGTGCCCGGCAAAGAACCAGAAGGAAACGTCGTCCTCGTCCACGCCCCAGGAGGTCATCTCCCCCAGAAGGCTGGACAGCTCCGACGCCTTCAGGTTGGTGCGGATGGTCGGCTGCTGGTAGATGGCGCCGGCTTCGTTGGCGGTCTGCAGCGCGGCCCACATCCGGTTGGCGTCGGTGACGCATCCCTGAAGCGCACTGGAAGCGTAGTTGTCAATGCCAATCAGCGTCGCCCGGTACGTGGTGACGCCGTCCCCCTCCGCCAAAGCAGTGGCCGCGAGAGAAGCCGTCAACATTGCGATCAGCATGAAGCATACCGCCAGTTTCCTCATCGGTACTAGACCTCCTGAATGAAATCGCGAAAAGCATCCGCTTCCCTTTTGACGCAGAAAGGCGTGGGCGCGATGCAAAAATACGCATAATTTTTTCTAAGTATATCATATGTATCCGGAGATTTCCACGCGGCAATTCCTTCCAAGCCGAATTTAACAAGCATCCGCAGGCAGGATTTAACGCTTGGGGCTTGCACAAACACGGCGCGGACTGGTATCATGTTGTACAATCAGGATAAAATCAGAATAAAAGGATGATTCGTAATGGCGCAGTTGACGATGGACAAGCTGGTCGCGCTATGCAAAAACCGCGGTTTCATTTTTTCGGGCTCCGAGATTTACGGCGGCCTCGCCAACACCTGGGACTACGGCCCGCTGGGCGTAGAGCTCAAGAACAATGTCAAGCGCGCCTGGTGGCGCAAGTTCGTGCAGGAAAGCCCCTACAACACCGGCCTTGACTGCGCGATCCTGATGAACCGTGAAGTCTGGGTGGCCTCGGGCCACGTGGGCGGCTTCAATGACCCGCTGATGGACTGCAAGTCCTGCAAGGCGCGCTTTCGCGCCGACAAGCTGATCGAGGACGCCACCGAGGGCCGTATCCAGGCCGACGGCTGGACCAACGAAAAGCTCGAAGCCTACATCCGCGACGAGGGGCTCAAGTGCCCCCAGTGCGGCAAGACCGACTTCACCGGCATCCGTCAGTTCAACATGATGTTCAAGACCTTCCAGGGCGTCAACCAGGACACCGCCGCGGAGATCTACCTGCGCCCGGAGACCGCCCAGGGCATCTTTGTCAACTTCAAAAACGTGATGCGCACCACCCGCAAAAAGCTGCCCGCGGGCATCTGCCAGATTGGCAAATCCTTCCGAAACGAGATCACGCCGGGCAACTTCATCTTCCGCGTGCGCGAATTCGAGCAGATGGAACTGGAGTTCTTCTGCCGCCCCGGCGAGGACCTGGAGTGGTTCCAGTACTGGCGCGGCTTCTGCCGCGACTGGCTGCTCTCCCTCGGCATGAACGAGCAGCACCTGCGCCTTCGCGATCACGACCCGGACGAGCTGGCCTTCTACTCGAAGGCGACCACCGACTTTGAGTTCCTGTTCCCCTTCGGCTGGGGCGAGCTCTGGGGCATCGCGGACCGCACCGATTACGACCTAAAGCAGCACCAGGAGCACTCAGGCGAATCGATGGAATACCTCGACCCGTTGACGGGCGAGAAGTTCATCCCCTACTGCGTCGAGCCGTCCGTCGGCGTCGACCGCGCGCTCTTGGCCTTCCTTTGCGATGCCTACGAGGAGCAAGAACTGGAGGGCGGCGACAGCCGTGTGGTCATGCACCTGCACCCGGCGCTGGCCCCCGTCAAGGCCGCCGTGCTGCCGCTGCAGAAGAACAAGCTGGGCGACAAGGCCCGCGAGGTCTACCAGCAGCTTTCCAAGAAGTTCATGCTGGAATATGACGAAACCGGCTCCATCGGCAAGCGCTACCGCCGGCAGGACGAAATCGGAACGCCCATGTGCATCACCATCGATTTCGATACCCTCGAGAACGAGACGGTCACCATGCGCGACCGCGACACCATGACCCAGGAGCGCCTGCCCATTTCCGCGCTGGAGGCCTACATCTCCGGCAAGATCGACTTTTAAATGGTTCTTTCCGCCGTTGGCATCGTGCTTTCGATCTTCTTGATGATTGGCCTCGGCATGCTGCTGATCCAGCTCGGCTGGCTGAAGGACGAGCACGCGGAAGTTGTTTCGCGCCTGGTGGTCTCGGTGGGCCTTCCGGCCCTGATCATTCACAACATCTTCACCGAGTTTACCCGGGACGACCTCCTTTCCTCCGCGGTCGGCATCCTGGTGCCCGTGATCTCGATCCTCATAACCGGCCTGATCGCCCTTTTCGCCGCCCGCGCCTTCAAAATCCCGAAGGCGCGGCGCGGCGCGTTCGTATGCATGGTGACGTTTTCAAATTCCGTGTTTATCGGCGTCCCGGTGTCGCTGGCGCTGTTCGGCGCGGAGGCCATGCCTTACGCCCTGCTCTACTACATCGCGAACACGTCGATCTTCTGGTCCTGGGGCTACGCGCTGATGCGCGCCGACGCCGGCCAGAAAGGACCGCTGGACCTGAAAAAACTCCTTCCGCTGCCGCTTGTCACCTTCGCGGCCGCCATCCTTCTGGTGCTTCTGGGCGTCAGGCTCCCGGTGTTCATCCTGGATGCGGCGAAGTACGTGGGCAACCTCGTCACGCCGCTTTCGATGATCTTCACCGGCATGGTGCTCATCCGGATGCTCAGGCGCGGTGGGCTCCGCTGGCAGAAGGGCTACCTTTCCGTGCTTCTCGGGCGTTTTCTGCTGGCGCCGGGGCTGCTTCTGCTGACCGCGCTCTTCTTCCCTGCCGCGCCGGAACTCATGCGCAATGCGCTGCTCATTCAGGCGGCCATGCCGGTGATGTCCCAGACGCCCATCGTGGCGAAGGCTTGCGGCGGCGACGACGAGTACGCTGCGGGCGGCGTCCTCGTGACGGCGCTGTTCTCGCTCCTCGCGATCCCCGGTTACATGGCGCTGATCCCGTTTCTGTAGCCAATCCGACATCCTATAGTAAAGAGGTGTTGCCCGTGATCCGCTCCACCCGAATCCTCGTCACCACCTGCACCGATCCACACAGAAACCTTGCGCTGGAAGAGGCGCTGCTCCTCTCGCTGCCGCAGGATCAGGCGGTTCTCTACCTGTGGCAGAACCGGCACACGGTGGTCATCGGCGCGGGGCAGAACGCCTTCGCGGAGTGCCGCGTCGATCTTTTGAAGGCGGAGGGCGGCACCCTCGCCCGCAGGTCGTCCGGCGGCGGCGCGGTGTACCACGACATGGGCAACCTGAATTTTTCGTTTCTCGTGCCCAAGGCGGACTACGACGTTTCCCGGCAGCTCAAGGTGATCTTGGAAGCCGTGCGCGCGCTGGGCGTGGATGCCGTCGCCTCGGGCCGGAACGACCTGACCGCCGACGGACGGAAGTTCTCCGGCAACGCCTTCCGCGTTTTAAAGGACGGCGCGCTGCACCACGGAACGCTGATCGTAAACGTGGACATGGGGCTCATCGGCCGCTATCTGAACGTCTCAAAGGACAAGCTCGAGGCCAAGGGCGTGAAG
>JAEZTD010000328.1 GCA_023443705.1 Bacillota bacterium
GGTTTTTTCGATGCGAAGGAAGGAAACCTGCGTGCGCCTGAAATCCTCACGGATTTCCGAGCGGCGCACTGACCCAAGGTATAGATAGCGCCACCAATATGCGTACTGGTGGCGCTATCCCGTTCCCAGCGTACACGCCGCCGGGAACGATTGAAACCCCTACGGAGACTTTGTTGATGGTCTGAGGCTGGTGAAGCCTGCTTTTTTTGCGCCCGGATTACGCCGCCGCTTGTTCCAGCGCGTCCGCGATGGACCTGGCGTTTTGCTCCATTGCCTTAATGTAGTCCGCGCCGGAAGGGATGGCATGGGTGACCAGCGTGTCGATCAGCGCCAGCTGAAAGCCCGCGCCCTCCAGCGCGTCCCGGAGCGACCGGGGTGCGTGGCGCTCAATCAGGACGACCTTCGCGCCCCCGTCCCGGAGGGTCTCGATTGCCGCGTCGCGTTCGCGCCCGGTGAGTTCGCTGCCCGGTTCGCGCCGAACCACCGCGCTGACCGCAAGGCCCAGATCGTCCGCCATATAGGAAAGTCCTTCGTGGGCGACCGCGACGCCTTCTTCCGGGGCGGCGAGGATCAATTCCTCCATGCGGGTCTGAAGCGCTTCAAGGTCGGCGTCGAAGTGGGCGAAGTTTTCCTCGTACAATTCTTCATAGCCGGGGTCCAGCGCGACCATGCCGGCGGTGATGACCCCGCAGATCTCTCTCGCCCGCTCTACAGACAGGTATGCCCAGGGGTTTTCGTCGTCAAAGTGGTCCGCCTCGTCGCCTTCGGGGGCAAGGCTGCCGTTGTTTAGTAGGGTCAGTCCGTTCATCGCGCCGACCGCGGCGATACTTCCCTGCGACAGCTGGGTTTCAAAGGACTCGAAGCCGCGGCCGAAGAGGATCACCGCGTCCGCGCCGCCGAGCAGCGCCTCGTCCCAGTCGCTCAGCGCGTAGGCGCGGGGGCAGCCGTCCTGGGGCTGCACCAGGCATTTCAGCGTAATGGCCGGCGCGCCGGAGAGGATCGGCTGGCTGAGGGCGTAGACCGGCGGAAACGAGGCCAAGATCGTCTGGGCTGGGTTGGCCTCCTCCGTCACCAGCCGGTGACAGCCCGACAGCGGCAGCGCAAAGAGCGCCGCCGCCACAAGCAAAAGGAATTTTCGCATGATACTTCTCCTTGGTAAACGGTCGTACTGTGGAAACCCTTTTTAGTCCGTCTCGCGTCGAGAGGACCGAAGTCCTCTCGACTTTCAAACAATTCCAGCGACATGCGCGGTGGAATTGGCTTTCGCCAAAGCGCAAGCGACGCGAAAGTATTCCCGTTCCGGTTTCCGCCCGCAAACGCCGCTGCGTTTGAGGAAACCGGCTCGTTCCCAGTCGGATGAAAGCCGCAAGGCGGATTTCATCCGATGTGTCATTGCCACAGGTTGACGATTTCGACGTTTCTGAAGTAGTGCAGCACGATGTCCTCCGCCTTCGCACCCTGCTCGGCCATGCCGTAGGCGCCCCACTGGCTCATGCCCACGCCGTGCCCGTAGCCACTGCCCTTGAAGGTGACCTTGCCGTTATCGACGCTCACCTCGCTGACCAGCGTGGACTTGAGCTTGACCGGATCGAGCGCAATCCGAAGCCCGGGGCCGGACACGTCGCTGCCGTTGATCTTGAAGGTCACCGCGCGGCCGGATTCGCCCTTTTCGCCGATTTCAATGGTCTTGACCGTGCCGGTCTTCGTCCCCGCCTTGTCGGCGGCCGCGCCGACCTCTTCGGCGGAGAAGGTGGCGGTCCAGTTCTTCACGTTGTCGGGTGCGCGCTCGGAATCCGGGGATTCAACTGAGACGGTGTAGCCCGGCTCCTGCTTGTCATAGTCCAGCGCCTTGGTGGCCAGCTCGGTCTGCCCGCCCGCGTGGGCGTGGAACCAGGCGTAGGGGAACTCGCCCTTGTAGCTGAGCACCTGTCCCCGGGTTTCGTCCACCGCCTTGATGATGCGGTCGTTGATCTTTTGCTCATCGTAGGCCTGCGCCTCGGTGATGTCGGTGGAGATGTCCGCGCCCTTGTACTTTGATTCCTTTTCGCTGATGAACTTCAGGACGAAGGTTCGCGCCAGGATTGCCTGCGCCTTCAGCGCCTCCATCGGCCAGTCGGCGCGCATCTCGCCCGCCAGTACGCCCTGAACGTAGCTTTCGATGTCCATGCCCTGGACTTCTTTCGACGCGGTGTCGTAGACGTCCAGCTGCGGTACGCCGTCCTCAACAGAGAGCTTCGAGGGGATCTGGGGTTTTGCCGCCGCGCCGGTGGCTTCCGGCGTCGCCTCCGGGCCGCTTGCGGAGCGCATGCAGCCGGTCAATAGCGCCGCCAAAAGCAATACCATGACCAGCGCCGTGGCCTGTTTTCTCCATTTCATTCACACTACCTCCCATTCGCCAAGTATTGTGTGCGGCGGCGAAATGGGCTATGAAAGGAGAATATTGGCAGTCTATTTTTTAATGATGATTGAAAGCGCCTCGGCGAGGGTGTCCACCCCGTGAAGGGATGCGCCCTCCGGCGCTTTGATGCCCCTGAGGTTGGCCCTGGGCAGCAGAATTTTTGTAAAACCCAGCCGCGCACACTCAAACAGCCGCCGTTCCGCCTGGGGCACGGCGCGAATTTCGCCGGCGAGGCCCACCTCGCCCATGACCGCGATGTTGCCGTCCAGCGCCACGCTCCTGGCTGACGAGGCCACCGCCGCGCACAGCGCAAGGTCCGATGCAGGCTCGGTCAGTTCCAGGCCGCCCGCGACATTTATATATACATCCTGATTGTACGTGGGCAGCCCTGCCCGCTTTTCAAGCACCGCGAGGAGGAGGGCCAACCGGCCCTGGTCGACGCCGGAGGCCATCCGCCGGGGCGTTCCCAGTACCGTCGAGGCCACGAGTGCCTGAACGTCCACGAGCAGCGGCCGCGAACCCTCCATCGCGCACAGCACCACCGAGCCGCTCTGGTCGTGGGCGCGCTCGCTGAGGAGCGCCTCCGACGGGTTCGACACCTCGCGCATGCCGCTGCCGGTCATCTCAAACATGCCCAGCTCGTTGACAGAGCCGAAGCGGTTCTTTACCGCCCGGAGCAGCCGGTACTGCCGCTGGTGGTCGCCTTCAAAGTAGAGTACCGCATCCACCATGTGCTCGAGCACCCGTGGGCCCGCGATGGAACCTTCTTTTGTGACGTGACCGACCAGAAAAACGGCACAGCCGCTCACCTTCGCATAGCGCATCAGCTGGGAGGCCGCCTCCCGCACCTGCGAAACGCTGCCCGGCGCCGAGGCCATGTCGGCGCGGTACATGGTCTGAATCGAATCCACGATCATCACGTCGGGCGCGACGTTTTCGAGCTTCGCCTCGATCTTCTCCATATCGTTTTCCGGCAGCACGAAGAAGGTGGGGGAAAGCGCGCCCAGGCGGCTGGCCCGAAGCTTAATTTGCCGGGCGGATTCCTCGCCCGACACGTAGAGTACGCGCAGGCCCGCATCGGCCATCTTCGCAGACACCTGCGTCAGGAGCGTGGACTTGCCGATGCCCGGGTCGCCGCCGATCAAGGTCAGCGAACCTTCCACCGTGCCGCCCCCCAGCACCCTGTCCAGTTCCGCGATGCCGGTGGAGAGCCGAAGCATGCCCTCGTCCGGGATGTCGCCGATGGGCAACGCTTCCGCGCCCGCGCCCGGGCGCCGCTTTTCCTTGCGCGCCGGGGCGGCCGGGGCTTCCGGCGCTTCCTCCAGGGTGTTCCAGCTGTCGCACTCTGGGCACTTGCCCAGCCAGCGCGCCGCCTCGTACCCGCACGCCGTGCAGACGTAGCGGGTCTTTGCCTTTGCCATAGATGTTCCTCCGCCTGATGATGAACCATTATAGCACATCCGCCGGACACTTGCCATCCGAGCGATTTGCGCATATAATAGGTACGATACTGGGCGGAGGCTATCGATGCAGAAAGACGATCAAAAGAAACAAGAGTCCGTTCAGGCGGCGACACCGGGCGGGACGGACGCGGAGAAGAGCGCGGCGGTAAAAGGCCCTGCGCAGCCGGGCGCTGCGACCCCGGCCGGCGGACAGGCCGGCGAGGGCGAAAGGCGCGCAGCGCGCAGGAAGGCCGCCGCGAAGCGGGGGAATAAGCCGCTGAAGGACCCGACGGTGATGAAGCTCTCGAAGAGCGTCCGTACCGGCGGCAAGTCCACCATTACATATACAAAGGAAGCCATTTCCCGCTTCAATACGTTTACCCAGAGCCAGCAGGCGAAAAAGCTCTCGGGGCTGCGGGGCGTTAACATGACGTTCCCGCTGTTCATCGCGCTGAGTTTTCTGATCCTGCTGTTCGCGCTGATGGCGCTGGACAACTCCTCCGTGCAGGTGGACCGGCAGACCATCTCGCTGGTAGGGCTTCCGGAAGACATGGAAGGGTACACGATCGTCCAGATTTCGGACCTCCACGGCCGGGATTTCGGCGCGAGCCAGGCGGCGCTTCTTCGGACCATCAACGCTGAGAGCTACAACCTCATCGTGTTCACCGGCGACATGGTGGGGTCTTCCGGAAACGCGCAGCCCTTTTACGACATTCTGGACGGCCTCACGGCCCGGCGTCCCCGCTACTTCATCCCGGGCGATTCCGACCCGGACATTCTTCTCGATAAGCCCCGGGACACCGTCGGCACGCTGCAGGAGGTCATCCTCAATGACTGGGTGCTGGGCGCGAAAGCCCGCGGCGCGGAGCTTCTGTCCTCCGCCACCGGGGTCGAGGTCGGTCAGTCCAGGCTTTGGCTGACGCCCGCGACACAGCTGAACCTCAACATCACGAATTCGGTCAAGCTCCTCGAGGAGCAGATGACGCAGGAGACCGAAGGCACGCTGAGCGGCCTCGAGGGCGACCACAACAACCTGCCCTTTACCACCTGGCGCTACAACCAGCTCAAGGCCACCCAGGACACCATCCCGCTGATGAGCGCGGCGGATTTGCAGATCGCGCTTTCCCACATCCCCCCCACCGAGCAGTACATCAACGTATCGCAGGAGCTGGGGTCGAAGGGTACCCGCGCCTACCTCTATACGCCGGATTTGGTGCTGGCCGGGCACTACTGCGGCGGGGGCTGGAAGCTGCCCTTCCTCGGCGCGTTCTACATCCCGTCCACTTTCGCTCCGCGGCACGGCTGGTTCCCCGCCCAAGAGGATGTGGAGGGCATGAAGCAGTTGGGCGGCACGCTGGTGTACACGTCGCCGGGCCTCGGCATGACGGACCGCATCTCCCTGCCCAAGTTCCGCCTGCTCAACTCCCCCAAGATTTCGGTGTTGAAGCTGACCAGTGCCATCGGCGATCTGTTGGGGTCGTAACCCGGAAACCGGGTTTTTCCATGGCGGGTGCCGCGTTCTGCGGCGCCCGCCTTCAGTTTTAGGTTTATGTCTTCATGCTCTGCCTGAGAATGTGGAGCCCGTCGAACCGTGCGGCGGAACGCGCAAAGCGCATTCCGTCGTATCGAAGCTGACCGAGGCCTGCATGTACGGCCGATGGCTGCGACCGCGTGGCGCGCAGACCCGGCCGTGGGGTTTGCCCGCAGGGTCTACCGAAAAATCGCATGAACCGCAAAGCGGGATTCGTGCGACCGGCGCACATGCGTCGGAATGAGTTTGCGCATTCTTAAAAGAGAAATCTATTGACAAACCGGCGGCCTGATGGTACATTATACCCAGAGCTTAGCACTCGGAACAC
>JAEZTD010000428.1 GCA_023443705.1 Bacillota bacterium
CCCCAGGTGGTATCGGTAGTGGTCAAAGTCGTAGACCTTGCACTCCGGTTCCGCCTCGTCCGGCCAGAACACCCGAACGCCCTTGTCAAAGTAGTTGCGCTTAACCACATCCCAAACGAACTTCCGCGCGCCGGGGTTGGTGGCGTCGTAGGGGATGGTGTTACCGCAAAAGTCCATCGAGTAGCGCACGCCCCGGTCGGTGCGCGCCAGGTAGCCACTCTCCAGCATCTCCTCGTAATTCTCGCTGCGGGTGTCCACGAAAGGCCAGAACGAAACCATCAGCTCCGCGCCCGCCTCTTTGACCTCGCGGATCATGGCCTCCGGGTCCGGGAACTCGTCGTAATCGAAGCGCCAGTCGCCCTGCAGCGGCCAGTGGAAGAAGTCCACCACGATCACGTCCAGCGGCAGACCGCGCTTTTTATGTTCGCGCAGCACCTCGAGCAGTTCTTCCTGGGTGCGGTAGCGCAGCTTGCACTGCCAGAAGCCCATGCCGTAGTCGGGCATCATGGGGCTGTGGCCGGTGGCGTCGGCGTAGGCGCGCAGGATCTCGGCGGGCTTGTCCCCCGCGGTGATCCAGTAATCCAGCGCCTTGGTGGAACGGGCCTGCCATTCGGTCATGTTCTTGCCGAAGGTCACGCGTCCCACCGCCGGGTTGTTCCACAAAAAGCCGTACCCCAGCGTCGACGCGTAGAAGGGCACCGACGCCTGGGAGTTTCTGTGCGCCAGCTCCAGCACACAGCCCATCTTGTCGAGGCAGCCGTCCTGGTACTGGCCCATGCCGAAGACCTTCTCGCCGGGGTTCGGCTCAAAGCGCATGTTGAGCGCGTAGTCGCCGCCGGTGTGCGGCACGAAGTCGCGCCCCTTGACCTCCAGCGCGCTGACCACGGAGAATCCTCCGGTCTCGCGGGTGCGCCATTGCTCCTCCAGCAGCTTTTCGCCCTTGTGGTTATAGAAGGTAATGCAGCCGCCCGACGCGATCTCCGCGCGGATTTTTCCGTTCGTGATCGATGCGGTCTGGCCCTCGATGATGATTTCCGCCTCCTGGGATGTGGGCGGAATCAGCGCCCAGTCCTCGGCGGGCATTTCCGCCTGGCAGGTCGCCCGCACACGCAGGCTGTCCGCGCCCCAGGGCTCGATCCAGAGCTTCTCACAGTCGTTCAGTCGTATCAGCCGCGATCCTTCCCGGCTCAATTTTGCCACCCGTACCGCCTCCTTGAATGTTTTGGCTGACACCAGTATAACGGCCACCGCGCGCCGCTGTAAAGGTGCGCACGCCGTTTCGTCGCACAAAGCCGTTGGATTTTTTTACAACAAACTTAGAAAAAACTCTTTTGCTTTGGGCGATTCGCCCCAAAATCGCATTTTTGCGGAGAAATATCTCCAAACCAAAAGAAGAAAGGCGCAAAAAGCGCCCCGCGTTTCGCGGGGCGCGCCAGATTGTTGGCAAACATGGTCGTTCTTTCCAATCGTTTCCGGCGGCATGTACGCCGGAAACGCGTTTCATGCACCAGTGCGCACACTGGTGCATGAAACAATTCCGAAAGTCAGCGAGCCGCCCGGAAATCCGGCAGGATTTCAGGCGAGCGAAGGAATCTTCGTTCCCACGCGCCGAAAGACCCGAAGGGGATTTCGGCGCTACGAGCGCCACTCCACATCTTCGATGGCCCAGGCGGCCAGTTCGTTCATCGAGGGGTGGATGACCATCGAATCGGTCACGGGCCGCACGCTGCCCATGCCGGGGCAGTCGGCGATGAGGCTGCGCATCCCGCCGGGCAGCGTGCCGCCTTCGCAGGGGCAGCCCGCGCCCATCAGGTACACGAAGGGCTGCACCAGCATCGACGCGTAGGGGCCGACGATGTGGGCGCCCGCAATGCGCATGTCCTCGGTCAGAATGATCTTGGCGAAGCCGTCGTCGTCCGACCCTTCCGCATAGCCCATCGAGATGCCTGCGGCGATCGAGGAATAGCTGTTGTGCGCCACGCCGACGCGAAGCCCCTTCGCCCGCGCCTCGCGCTCGGTCAGCCCTACGTGGCCCACCTGCGGCCAGGTGAAGATCGCCCAGGGCACGGCATCGTAGGACGCGGCCTTCCGCTCGCCGCCGAAGAGGTTGCCGATCAGGATGCCCGCCTCGTAGTTGGCCTTGTGTCGGAACTGGAACTTGCCGTTGATGTCGCCCAGCGCGTAGATGCCGGGCACATTCGTCTCGAGGTATTCGTTCGTCTCGATCCAGCCGCGCGCGTCCAGCCGGATGCCTGCGTTTTCGGTGTGCAGCAGGTCGGCGTTCGAGCGCACGCCGGAGGCGATGAAGAGTTCCTCTGCCCGGAGGGTATGCCGCCCGGCGGCGTCCTCGACGACGAGGGTCTTCTCGCCGCCCTCCGCCGCGGCGGAAATCGCCCTGGCGCCGGTCATCACGGCGATGCCCTTTTTCTCGAACTGCGCGCGGACGAAGGCGCTGATCTCCTCCTCCTCGGTGGGGATGATCCGGTCCTTCATCTCGACCACCGTCACCTTCGCGCCGAAGGCGGAGAAGATGTGGGCGAATTCCGCGCCGATGGCGCCGCCGCCCACGATGATGAGGCGCTTCCACGGCGCTTCGGGGAATTTGTCGCCGAAGAACCGCTCGGCGGTGACGTACCCGGCCGCCTCAAGCCCTTCGATCGGCGGAACAAAGGAGCGCGCACCGGCGGCGATCACGAAGCGATCCGCGGCAAATTCTTCGCTTCTGGAACCATCCGGGTACTTGACCAGCATGCGCCCGGGCGCGGTGAATTCGCCCGTGCCCTCGTACACGTCCAGACCTTCGGCCCGCTTCAGGCCCCTTCGGATGCCCTCGTTGTGGCCGATCTGGTTCCACAGCCGGCGGGAAACCCGCTCCCAGTCCACATCGGGCGGCTGGAACTTCACGCCGATGCGGGCGGATTCCTCCGCTTCCCGGATCAGGTCCGCCGGGTATACCAGCATCTTGGACGGGATGCAGCCCTTGTTGAGGCATGTGCCGCCGAACTTCGATTTTTCGACGATGGCGCAGGTAAGCCCGGCGGACAGCGCCGCCTCCACGATCATAAGCCCCGCGCCGCTGCCGACGACCACCAAATCATATTTCTTCATGTATTTCCCTCCAGACAAAGCCCATTATTCCGCACGGGCTTCGCCGTCATGCCTCTGTAAGCAACTTTCGCGCGGGCAATGCCCGCGCGAAAGCCCCTTGACCAAAACGTGTCGGTCAGCGTATAGATAAACCTCGGACCTTGCCTTCAATCACCCGGCGGCAGGGAAACGGTCTACGCCGCCAGCGATCGGGCGTTTGGGCGCTCGGACAACTCAGTAGTTTTCCTTGCGCACCTCGAAGTAGCTCTGGCCGTGCAGGCAGACGGGGCAGACTTCCGGCGCCTTCTTGCCCATGACCAGGTGTCCGCAGACGCGGCACTCCCACATGGCTTCCTCGCCCTTCTCGAACACCTTCTGCATCTCCACGTTGTGAAGCAGCGCGCGGTAGCGCTCCTCGTGGGATTTCTCGATGGTGGCGACGCGGCGGAAGCGCGCGGCCAGCTCCGGGAAGCCCTCGGCCTCGGCGTCCTTGGCGAAGCCGTCATACATGTCCGTCCATTCGTAGTGCTCGCCCTCGGCCGCGGCCAGGAGGTTCTGGGCGGTCTTGCCCAGGTGGCCCAGCTCCTTGAACCAGATCTTGGCGTGTTCCTTCTCGTTGTCGGCGGTCTTCAGGAAGATTTCCGACAGCTGCTCGTAGCCTTCCTTTTTCGCGACAGAGGCGAAATAGGTGTACTTGTTGCGGGCCTGGCTCTCGCCGGCGAAGGCGGCCTCCAGGTTTTTCTCGGTCTTGGTCCCGGCGTACTTGCTCGCCACGGGCGCGGCCGGCTCCTCATACTTCTCGAACTTCGAGGCGGGCTGCTTGCAGCGAGGGCACTGGAAGTCGGGCGTCATCGGCCCCTCATGAATATAGCCGCAGACCGAGCATTTCCATTTCTCCATGGGCGTCTCCTCCGTTTCATTGTGTAGTCAGGCGCTATGAAAAGCGCCTTCAGCGCCGGAACGAACCCCGGCGCGGGAGGCGTCGGCATGCGCGCACATGCGCGCTCCATTCGCCTGAGGGAGGCCGCGCGGGGTTTCCGCGCGACGCGCCGAAAGGCGCAAGGATTGTTTACGCCTTATTCCTCGGAAAACTCCTCTTTGGACGCGCCGCAGAGCGGGCAGACCCAATCCTCCGGCAGATCTTCCCACTTGGTGCCCGCCGCGATGCCGTTGTCCGGATCGCCGGCCGCCTCGTCGTACACATACCCGCACACGTCGCAAACATACTTCTTCATGGATTCAACCTTCCCTTCAAAAATATGGAGTTCCCTTCGGAGCGCCCGTGAAGAGCGCCAACGCCTATATTATATACCATAAATCTGAAGAAATTAACATACCCCTGTAATTTTTTCCGCCGATAAATCCCCTGCCGCGTGAAAAGTGCGGCCGGGGATTCAGACCATGCCCCCTTAGCGTGTGAATCGTTCCCGGCGGCGTGTACGCCGGGAACGGGATGTCGCCACCAGTACGCAACTTGGTGGCGGCATCCAACCCTTTGGCCAGTGCGCCGCCCGGAAATCCCGGAGGATTTCAGGCGCACGCAGATTTTTTCCTTCGCATCGAAAAAACCGCAGGGTTTTTCGATGTTTGGAGCCCCTGCCGCGTGAAAAGTGCAGTCGGGGCTTTTGCGTCATTCTCCGACGGCGATGACGGCGGAGCCGGTCATCCCGACGCGCATGCCGACGGCGTTGTCCATTTCGATGGTCACGTCGTACATCGTGACGCCGCCCACGAGCCTGCCGACGAAGGCGATCTTTTTGACGGTACCGCTAAACTCCTCGCCCGGCAGCGCGTTGACAGAGGCGGTCGCGCGCTGCCCCACGGCGAGGCGCACCACGTCCATCTCGTCCACCGAAACCACCATGTCCAGTTTCTCATCGGAGGACAGCGATAGGATGGCCGTGTCCTTGCCCAGCGGCACGTTGGTGATGTTCGCGTACACCGCTTCCACGATGCCGCTGGCAGGGGCAGTGATCTCGCCGCTGTCGAGGATCGCCTCGGACCTTTCGATCTGGTCCAGAATGTCCTGCCGCCTCTTCAGCGCGGACTTGAAGGCGTCCGAGATGGGCACGTCGGTCAGGTCGAAGAGCGCCGCGCCCTTTGATACCGACGCGTTTTCCTTGTTCTCGTAGCGCGACCGGTCCACCGTGCCGCCGGTAGAGGTGATGGTCAGCGGCGCGTTGATCTCGGCGAGGCCCGTGCCGATCAGCGCGCCCTGGTAGACGCTGACGGTGTCGCCCAGCTTGGGGCCGTCGTCGGTGAAGGTGACGGTGGCCTCTTTGGTGGCGCCGGAGATGGAGGCCACGCGGCCGTCCCACTCGTTGCCCCGGTCGTCCTTGACGGTCACGATAGCACCCGCCCGCAGGCCGGTGGCTTCCTGCGGGATGAAGCGCACCTTCATCAGGCCGTCGGTGGAGAGAAGCGCCAGCGCGCCGTCCCGGCTGATGACGGTCGAAACGTCCTCCCCCTCGTCGGCGAACACTTTCTTGACGCGCCCCTTGACGGGGGAGGACACGGTTTCGGAGGCCTTCTTGCCGTTTAGGGACTTCACCACCTGCTCCTGGTCGTCCCGCTGTGCCTTCAGGTCGTTCACGGTGGTCTGCAGCTTGTCCACATCCACCCGGGCCAGCACGTCGCCCCGGCTCACCTCGTCGCCCGCCTTGACGGGCAGCTGGATGATGGTGACGGCGGCGGGGGTCAGTACGTCCTCGCCGTCCTGGGCGGTCAGCGAGCCGTCGCCGGCGACGGTGTTCGCCGCCGCCGCGGGCGCGGGCTCCGGCGTAATTTGCGCGGCAGGCTGCGGCGCGGCCTGCGGTACGCCCTGGACGGCAACGGCGCTCATGGGCTGGGCGGCCTCTCGGGCGGTCAGCCCAACGCCCCCGCCCAAACCGTCCAGAAAGCCGAGGTCCATCGTGCGGCTCAGGAACACGCCGCCGGCCGCGCCCAGGATCAGGAAGATCAGGACGAGCAGCACCGTGACGACGGAGTTTCCGCGCTTGTGATCCGATTTCATCATTTTTATTCCTCCTTCGTCAATCCACCTGGATGGAGACCGTGGCGTTGGTGCCGATGAGTCCGGACAGGTCGATCCCGCCCGCAAGGTCGATCTTGACCGGGATGGTCTGGGTGACCTTCGTATAGGTGCCGCTGGTGGAGTAGCTCATCGCGTTTCCGGAGATGGCGCTCTGGGTGATGCTGTCGATCTCCCGCACCACGCCGGAAAACGCCTGGCCCGGGTAGGCGTCGAGGGTGACGCGCACGGCCTGACCGGCGCGCACGCGGCGGATGGCGGTCTCCTCGACGTTGGCCTGGATGTAGATGTCCCGGGTGTCGGCCACCACGGCGATTACCGTGGAGGGGCCCACCGTCTGGCCCTCGGCCACGTCACACTCGACGACGGCGCCGTCCACCGGCGACTTGAGGTAGCCGGTGTTCTCGGAGAGCGCGAGAA
>JAEZTD010000012.1 GCA_023443705.1 Bacillota bacterium
ATACGCCGCTGCTCGTGGGCGAGGGCATGACCGTATTCAGCCGGGAGCATACGCTGACGGAAGCCGAAGCCACTTTCGCCGAAGGGCTTTTCCGGGCGCTTGGCAGGCAGACATGGGTGGATGAATACCAGATGGACGCAGTGACCGCGCTTTCAGGCAGCTCTCCGGCGTTTGTGTACATTTTCACGGAGGCGATGGCCGATGCTGGTGTCGCCTGCGGCCTTTCCCGCGTACAGGCGGTCGAACTGGCCGCCCAAACGCTATTGGGCTCCGCCAAGATGGTGCTGGAGACCGGAATGCACCCCGGAGCGCTCAAGGATATGGTGTGTTCGCCCGCCGGCACCACCATCGCGGGCGTCCGTGCGCTGGAGGCGCACAACTTCCGTTCGGTGGTCATGGAAGCGGTCATCGCGGCCAACGACCGCTCGGCTGCGCTCAATTCGTGAAACGGGTCACGCTGTACACCGACGGTGCGTGTTCCGGAAACCCCGGTCCCGGCGGCTGGGGCTACGTGCTGATTTATCTCGAACACCGGCGGGAGATGTCGGGCTACGATCCGGACACCACCAACAACCGGATGGAACTGACCGCGGCGATCGAGGGCCTCTCCGCGCTTAAGGAGCCCTGTGAAGTGGACATTTACACCGACAGCTCCTACATGGCCAATGGCTTTCTGAAAAATTGGGTTCTGGGCTGGCAAAGGCGCGGCTGGATCAAAGCCGATAAAAAACCCGTGGAGAACCAGGATCTCTGGAAAAAACTGATCGAGCTTACGAGGAAACACGACGTTCATTGGAACCTCGTCAAAGGGCACGCGGACAACGAGGAAAACAACGTATGCGACAAGCTGGCTACAGGCGCGATCAAACGATACCGCGAAAACAGGGTGTGATGGGTAAAACGCAGGATGAGATTCGCTTCGGCGGATCTCATCTTCAAGGCATCGAAAAACCCTACGGTTTTTTCGATGCGAAGGAAGGAATGCTGCGTGCGCCTGAAATCCTCACGGATTTCCGTGCGGCGCACTGACCAAAGGTACAGATAGCGCCACCAGTGTTCGCACTGGTGGCGCTATCCCATTCCCGGCGTACACGCCGCCGGGAACGATTGAAACCCTACAGAGACTTTGTTGATGGTCTGAGGATGAGATTCGCTTCGGCGGATCTCATCTTCTTCATGTTCATGTGGAACATATCAAAAAATATTTTGAATCCCGCTACACGTCGTCGCTATCGGACTCTTTATCCGCCCGAAGAACCACACGCTTGGCCGCGAGGCGGCGGCGTTCGTCGCTCATCGCCGCGTAATGGCGTCGGGTCGTGTTGACGTCAGAATGCCCGAGAACATCCGCCACCAGGTAGATATCTCCGGTCTCCCGGTAGAGATTTGTGCCGAAGGTGGAGCGGAGTTTGTGCGGGCTCATGCGTTTTTTAAGGGGTGCAGCCTGAAGCGCGTATTTTTTGACCATGTTTTGTACGGCCCGTGTGGTAATGCGCCTGTCCTGCAGCGACAGAAACAGCGCATTTTCATGGCCGGGCAGCGGCGTTTGCCGCAGGCGCGCGTCCATGTACCGTTTGAGGACGTCCGCCACCTCGTCGGGGAAGTAGAGGATGGCTTGGTTGCCGCCCTTTCGGGTGACGAGAAAGCCGTTCACCTCAAAATCGATATCATGAATGTCCAATCCGACGCACTCGCTGACCCGGATGCCGGTACCCAGAAAGAGCGTGAGCATGGTGAGGTCCCGCAAGCTGGTATGCTCATGGAATTTTTTCTGCCGCTCGGAAAGCGCCGCGCCGGTCTCGGCCAGGTCCAGAATTCTCGCAACTTCGTCGATTTCCAGCCGAAGAATCGGCTTTTCGTGGCGCTTCGGCATATCTACCAGCGCGCTGACGTCAGAAGGCACCCGGCCGCGCTTAAAAAGGAATTTGAAAAAACTCCTGAGCGTCGAGAGCTTTCGCTGCTTGCCGAGTTCAGCGTTCGAAAACTCTGTATCATTTTCGTTAAGATACAGTGAAAGATAATCCAGAAAGGCGTCGATGTCGACCGGTTTGACGCGTGCCAGTTGGTCGTACGACCAGTCATCCGGGGAGAAGCCGCCAAAGACTTTGTGTTCATCAGCCAGAAATTTGAAGAACAGCCGCAGGTCCCGGGCATAGGCAAGCCGGGTCAGTGCGGTCGTGGTTGGTTCGATTGCGCGCATGAACTCATGACAGGCGGAAGGCAATTCCTTCAGCGTATCGCGCAAAAGTTCGGTCTGACGCCGTGCGTTTGATTCGGAGTAAGATTGCGTTGGCATGTTTGCTCCTTGAAATACGGTTTGCTGAAATTCGGTTTATGCGGAAACGTACGCAACGCACGCGGGCATGGCTGCGTGGGTAAAGCTCGATAAAACAACCGATTTCCCGCTATATTTATTCGTAAAAGCTGTCTTTTGCGAATAGTTTAATCGGGCTTCCCTAGACCGTCAGAGGCGCTTTCCCTTGTCCGTTTGGGTCTGATTCCACGCACGCCGGATCTGGCGGTTGGTCGAGGCGAAACCTTTTGCTCAAATATGTCGGCGTCGTCTTCGCTCATGCCCGCAATGACTTCGTCGATTTCAATGGACAGATAGTCGGCACCGCTTTTTTTTACGCATTGCATGCAGTTGTCGCAGCGCTTTTTGGAATCAATGTCGCAAACAAGGCAATCGCCGCAATCGGCGCAAAGCCGATCACCATCAAGAACGCAATATTTCACCATGCTCATCCTCCATCGGGTTACCCCACTACCCAATCAGTATACGCCATTTCAATGCGGAATTCAAGATTTACAAAAGAAAATCCGAACAAACGTTTGATAATTTCCGCTCCGTGTGATATAATACATATGATCGGGGGTTTTGACATGCAGGAACGCGGCATGAACAGCCAGCGGCGAATACTGGAGTTCATTAAAAAGGAAATTGAGTTAAAGGGCTATCCGCCTTCCGTCCGAGAGATCTGCGAGGCGGTCAATTTGAAATCCACCTCCACAGTTCACGGACATCTGGAGCAACTCGAAAAGCGCGGGCTGATCCGGCGAGACTCCACCAAGCCCCGCGCGATGGAGGTGCTCGACAACCCGCTTTCCAAGGGGCGCAGCGTACCGCTCGTGGGTCGCGTGACGGCTGGCATCCCCATTCTCGCGGAAGAAAACATCGAGGATTACATCGTCCTGCCCCAGGACCTCGTCGGCTCTGACGACGAGCTGTTCGCGCTCAGGGTTCGCGGCGACAGCATGATCCGCGCGGGGATTTTAAGCGGAGACTTCATCATCGTCCGCAAGCAAAACCACGCCGACAATGGCGACATCGTCGTGGCCATGATCGAAGACGAAGCCACCGTCAAGCGCATCTACTTTGAAAAGGATGGCGTCCGGCTGCAACCTGAAAACCCCTACTACGACCCGATCTACTCCCGAAAGGTGTCGGTCGTCGGTAAGGTCACGGCATTGTTCCGAAAGCTGTAAACATACTGAGGGCCCGCGCGGGATGCGCGGGCCTTTTTTCATCCTCATCCCATTGCACGAACCGCCGCCTCCACTGCCAAGCGCCCGTGCGCGTAGGTCAACCCGCCTTGCAGATAACCGATGTACGGGACTCGGATGGGCGCGTCCGCGCTCAATTCAATGGATGCGCCGGCTACGAACGTCCCCGCCGCCATGATGACCTGATCCTGATAGCCGGGCATGTCCCAGGGCTCCGGAACCGCCTGACTGTCGACTGGCGAAACTCTCTGAATCGACTGGCAGAAGGCGATCAGCGGCTCCGGCGCGCCGAAACGGATGGCCTGAATGATGTCGCTGCGAGGCGCATCAAAGGCGGGGTGCACGTCATAGCCCATCTCATGAAAAGCACAGGCGGCGAGTACCGCGGTCTTGAGCGCTTGCGTGACGACGCTGGGCGCAAGAAAAAGGCCCTGAAAAAACAATTGATAGCCTGCGGCGTAGCTGCCAACCTCCGCGCCGATGCCCGGACAGGTCAGCCGGTACGCGACCTTTTCGACCGCGGCGCGCTTTCCGGCGACGTAGCCTCCGGTGGGCGCAAGGCCGCCGCCGGGGTTCTTGATCAGCGATCCGGCAATCAAATCCACGCCGACTTCGGTCGGTTCTTTGGCGTTTGTAAACTCACCATAACAGTTATCGACCATCACCAGCGCACTGGGGTTTTTCGCGTGGATGCGGCGGGCGGCTTCCTCGATCTCATCAAGCGACAGCGACGGCCGCCAGTCGTAGCCTCTGGACCTCTGCAGCAGCACCAGCTTTGTGGTTTCGTCTATGGCGTCTGAAAGTGCGCCCATATCGATACGACCTCCGGAAAGCGGCACTTCTCGGTAGCCGATGCCAAAATCGGAAAGGGCGCCCTCCCCCTTCGCGCCGCCCGTCCCGATGACCTCTTCCAGCGTATCATAGGGCTTTCCTGCGCCGCATACGAGTGTGTCGCCCGGCCTCAAAAGTCCCTGCAGGCAGAGCGCCAGCGCGTGGGTGCCGGAGGCGATCTGCGGCCTGACCAGGGCGGCCTCGGCGCGGAACACCTCCGCGTATACCTGATCGAGCGCGTCGCGACCCACATCTCCATAGCCGTAGCCGGTGGTGGGCGCGAAATGCCGCTGGGAAATCTCGAATTTATTGAAGGCGGAGAGCACCTTGCGGGTGTTTTCAAGCTCTACCGCCTCCAGGCGGTCAAACACTGGCCGACAGGCTGCATCGCACCGGGCGATAAAATCTGTTATGTTGTTCATGAACGCTCCTCGGTTTCACACTTTAAAATTTCCCGGGAAATATCCCGGGCGCTGCGCCCCGCGGCTTCGATCCATTTTACCCGCTCGTCCCGGCGGAACCAGGTGAGTTGACGCTTCGCGTAGTTCCGAGTGGCCTGCTGGATGCGGGAAACTGCCTCATCCAGCGCGCACTCCCCCGTCAGCGCTCGCGCGATTTCCTTGTATCCGATCCCCTGCATCGCCGTCGCGCCGGCGCCGAGCCCGCCCTTTAGAAGAGCCTCCACCTCGTTCGTGAGCCCGGCTTGAACCATTTCGAGTACTCGCCGGTCGATGCGGTGGTAGAGCGCCTCCCGGGGCCATGAAAGGCCGTAGTGCCGCCCGCGGTAGGCGCCTTCCCTCGCACGGTCGAGCGACCGCTGTTCTGTCAGCGTCCGCCCGGTCAACTGATGGACTTCAAGCGCCCGAACGACCCGTCGCACGTCGTTGACGTGCAGCCGATCGGCGGATTCCGGATCGACTTCCCGCAGCATATCGTGCAGCCGGTCGCGGCCTCCACCCTGTTCGGCGATTTCTTCCAGCCGCCTGCGGATGGATTCGTCGCCCTGCGCAGAAAAACCCATGGGGCGCGTCAGCGCATCGATGTACAGGCCCGTTCCGCCGCAGACCACCGGGATTTTACCGCGCGCAAAGATGTCTTCGATGGCCTCGACCGCCTTTTCGCGGTACGCGGCGACCGAATAGGTCTCGCCGGGGTCAATGATGTCCAGCAAATGGTGCGGCACGCCGCGTTTTTCTTCTTCGGTAGGCTTGGCTGTGCCGATGTCCATACCGCGATAGATCTGCATGGAGTCCGCCGATACCACTTCCCCGCCGATTTCGCGGCAGATTTCAACCGCCACTGCCGTTTTTCCGGAAGCCGTGGGGCCGCAGACGATCAGTAGTTCACGCATCGTTTCCTCCGGTTATTGAAGTCGCTTGAACATTCGCTCTATCTCGCTGGAGCGGAATACCCGCATCACCGGCCGCCCATGCGGGCAGGTGGGCGGCGCGCTGGTTCGCGCCATCTCGTCAAGCAACGCCTGAATCTCATAATCCGTCAGACGGTCTCCCGCCTTGACCGCGCGTTTGCAGGAGAGTTGAATCACTTCTCCCCGTCTGCGGTCCAGCGTTGCGCTCTTCAGCCGATCCAGCTGGTCGACCGTCTCCATGAAGAACGGATTCAGCGACGCTTGGCTGAGTACGAAAGGTACAGCCCGCACCATCATATCCCGTTCGCCGATGGGCTCCAAATCAAAGCCCACCTGGCTGAGCGTCTCAAGATTGTCCATCAACACGGCGCGTTCCCTGGCGCTGACGCGCACCACAAGCGGCGTCAAAAGCTGCTGAGAAGCCGCGCCCTGCTCGAGCATGCGTTTATACTTCTCGTACAGGATGCGCTCGTGGGCGGCGTGCTGATCGATCAGGACGAGGGCGTCCGCCTGTTCCAGCAACAGATACGTATTCTTGAAAACGCCGATCAGACGGTACCCGGTCAAAGGCGCTTCAAAGGCCGCCGATTTATCGGGGTAAGCTTCGACCGCTTCGGACAACGCGGGTTCGGAGGAAGGCGAGGGGGCCGAACGCTCTTCTAGCCATTTTTCGCGATCCACAGAAGAGGGCTCTCGTACCATCGGCCGCAGCGCAGCCAGCATCGCCGAATCCCGGCCGATGGTCTGTTTTACATGGTCGTCAAGGTTTTTTTCAACATCGGTCTGTTTTTGACCGGAAGGAATTAGGTCTGTTTTCGTGGGCGCAAGAGGGTTTTCATCTCTCAAATCCTCCGGGATTCGGACTTGGGTCTGTTCGGCTGCTTCGGGTGGCGTATAGGCAATCCTGACGCGCGCATCCTTTAGCGGAGGCGGCACGGCGTCGGTCATGCGATCGGCCTCAAAAAATTTCTCAAACAGCGATCCGACGGATTCACGCACCGTGGTTTCGTCCCGGAAGCGTATTTCCAGCTTGCTTGGGTGTACGTTGACATCGATGGCGGCGGGCGGCAGATCCACGTGCAGCGCGCACATCGGGTACATGCCGATGGTCACCCGGCCACGGCAGGCGTTTTCCAGCACCTGCGTGAGCAGCGGACAGCGCACCACCCGCCCGTTGATAAAGAAGGACTGTCCGGAACGGTTTGGCCGTGCCGCGTCCCCTACGCCGATGAGCCCCCAGATGTGGAAACCGCCGAGCGCCTGATCGATGGGCCTGAGGAGCCCTGCCGTCTCCCGCCCGTAGACGGCCATCGCCGCGTGCAGCATGCTATCGTCGCCATAGCTGTGCAGAAGCGTGCGCCCGCCTGAGATTAGCCGGAGGGCGACGCCGGGGTTGGCCAGCGCGAGACGCTCCACCATCTCTCCGAGTACGCCTGCCTCGTAAGCCGGTTTCTTGAGAAAACCGCGCCGCGCGGGGGTGTTGAAAAACAGGTCGCGGATGATGATGGTGGTGCCCTCGGGGCAACCGGCCTCCTCCATCGACAGGAATTTTCCGCCCTCGACCAGGAGCCTGATTCCGGATTCCGCGCCCTTTGTGCGCGTGGTCATTTCCACCCGCGCCACCGCGGCGATGGAGGGCAGCGCCTCCCCGCGAAAGCCGAGGGTTCGAATGTCGGTCAGGTCGTCGTCATCCCGGAGCTTGCTGGTGGCGTGGTTTTCAAAGGCCAGCCGCACTTCGGACGGCGCAATGCCGCAGCCGTTGTCCGTGACGCGTAGATACCCCGCCCCACCGTCCTTGATTTCGACGGTGACGGACGTTGCGCCGGCGTCCAGCGCGTTTTCGATGAGTTCTTTGGCGACGGAGCTCGGCCGCTCCACCACCTCGCCCGCGGCGATGCGCCCGACCGTCGCGGCGCTGAGAATTCGAATCATGTTATATCCTCCGGGCCTGCTCGGTCAGCTTGAACAAAAGGTTCAGCGCGTCCATCGGCGTCAGGCCCATCACGTCGATGTCGCGGAGCTGTTCGACGAGTTCCATTGGCCGGTAATCCGTAAGGCCAACCTGCCGGTTGCCGGCGTTTTTGCGTTTGTCGAGAATGGATTTCCCAATCGTCTCCTGATCCTGTCCGCTTACCTCGAGCCGCGCCATGATCTGGCGGGCGCGGGCGATGACCGGCGCGGGCAGCCCTGCAAGAGAGGCCACCGCCACGCCGAAGCTGTGGTCCGCCCCGCCGGGCATGATTTTCCGAAGGAAGATCACCTGGTCGCCCTGCTCCCGGGCGGTGATGCGGTAGTTGACCGCGCCGGGCAGTCGTCCCTCCAGCTCGCTGAGCTCGTGGTAGTGGGTGGCGAAGAGCGTTTTCGCCCGTGTCTTCTCCGCAATGTGCTCCACCACTGCCCAGGCGATTGAAAGACCGTCGAAGGTGCTGGTGCCACGACCGACCTCGTCCAGGATCAGCAGGCTTCTGGGCGTGGCAAATTTCAGGATGGCGGCAAGCTCGGTCATCTCCACCATGAAGGTGGACTGCCCGGCGTACAAATCGTCCGACGCGCCGACGCGGGTGAAAATTCGGTCGGTCAGCGGGATGCTGGCAGCGGCCGCAGGCACGAAGGAGCCCATGTGCGCCATCAGCGTGATCAGCGCCACCTGCCGCATGTAGGTGGATTTACCCGCCATGTTGGGGCCGGTGATGATCATCATGCGCGCGTCGTCGCTTAGGAGCGCATCATTCGGTACGAAACGGTCCCTCCCGAGAGATTGTTCGACCACCGGATGACGCCCTTCCCGGATTTCCAGCGGGCCGTCCTCGACGATCTCAGGGCGCACGTAGCCGTTTTCCTGAGCGACCTTTGCCAGCGCCGCCAGCGCATCCAGGAGCTTGATGCCCTGGGCGGTACGCTGCAGCCTTGAAAGTGCCGAGGCGAGAACCCCGCGGATCTCGGTGAACAGCGTGTACTCCAGCGAAACGGCGTTCTCCTCCGCACCGAGGATTGCGCGCTCCAGTTCCTTTAATTCCTCCGTGATGAACCGCTCGCAGTTTGCAAGGGTTTGCTTCCTCGTGTAGCGGTAGGGCACGAGGTCGTAAGAGGATTTCGTGACCTCGATGTAGTAGCCAAAGACGCGGTTGTAGCCGATTTTGAGGTTCTTGATGCCGGTGGCCTCGCGCTCCCGGCGCTCGACGTCCGATAGCCAGGTTTTCCCCTCCACCGATGCGCGGCGCAGCTGATCCAGATCCTCGCTGTAGCCTTCGCGGATGATGCCGCCCTCTTTCACCGACAGCGGCGCATCCGGCGAAATTGCTTGAAGCAGCAGATCCGAAACATCCAAAAGCGGGTCCAGCAGCCCGTCCGCTTCCACAAGGAGCGCCTGATCGAATTCGGTGAGTAGCCGCTTGATCTCCGGCACCCTGCCCAGCGTGGATTGAAGCGCCAGGCAGTCCCGGGCGTTTATCGTGTCGTAGGCGATCTTGGATAGGAGCCGCTCGATGTCGTAGGCGCCGCGCAGTGTTTCGCGCAGCGCATCGGCGGTGAAGGCGCTTTCTTTAAGCTTGTCCACCGCGTCGAGGCGGGCGTCAATGGCCTCTTTTTTTGCGAGGGGCCGCTCAATCCAGCCCCGGAGCATGCGGCTGCCCATCGCCGTTTCCGCCTTGTCGAGAAGCCACAGAAGCGAACCGGCGCGCCGCCCCCGGAGGGTCTCGGTCAGCTCGAGACTGGCTGCGGCCACGCGGTCGATCTGCATCGACAGCTCGCGCTCGTACCGACGGACTTCAAGGATGTGCGACAACGCGTTTTTCTGCGTCTCTGTGAGGTAGCGCATCAGCGCACCGGCGGCAGCGACCGCAAGGCGCATGCCCTCAAGCCCCACCGCTGCCGCGTTTTTTGCGCCGAAATGGCTGAAAAGCGCCCGGGAAGCGGGCGCATAATCAAAGTAGTCTTCATCAAGCCTCGTCATCGGGGTGCCGTAGGGCAAACCCAGCCGCACAAGGGCCTCGGGGTCCCCCGTCAGGATCTCCCGCGGCTCGATCCTGGACAGCTCATCAGAAAGAGATTGCGCCGCGCCGGAAAGTTCGTGGGCGTAGAATTCGCCCGTAGACAGGTCGCAAAAAGCCAACCCCGCGCGATCTTTTCTGACCAGCACCGCGAGAATGTGGCTGGAGGCGCGCTCGTCCAAAAGCGACGCCTCAATCACCGTTCCGGGTGTAATGATGCGGGTGACCGCCCGCTCCACAAGGCCCTTGGATTCAGAAGGGTCGGTCATCTGCTCACAGATGGCGACTTTGTAGCCTTTGGCGATCAGCTTCGCGACGTAGATGTCCACCGCGTGGTACGGAACCCCGCACATCGGCGCGCGCTCCGAAAGGCCGCAATCGCGCCCGGTCAAAGTCAGTTCGAGCTCCCGAGACATTTCAACGGCGTCCTCGAAGAACATCTCATAAAAATCGCCCAAGCGGAAGAACAGGACGGCGTCCTTGTGCGCCTCCTTGATTTCAAGGTACTGTTGCATCATCGGCGAAATGGCCACGCGCATCCCTCCGGTCGCATTGGTAAGAGTCTGCCTGTTTGTTAGTTGAGCGTATGGGTTCCACAGCCGCCACAGCCGCCGCAATGGCCGCTGCAACTGGATTTGGGTTCCTCCATTTGCCCGGTGATGATGAACTTCAGCACCTGATTAACCTGCTCGATCAGGCCCGAGAAGTTCTCGCGCGCTTCTGTGAGCGCCTGAACGTCCTCAATCAGGGAAAGCCGCTGCTGACAGGCATCCATCTCGGCGGAGAGTTTTTTCAGCTGTTCCGGATCTGGATTGTCCTTTTCGAGTACGGATTCGATTTTCTGGCGCGCTTCCATGTAATCGCCCATCGCTCCGGCGGCATCCGGGTTCTTCATGGCGCGTTCTTCCGCGTCTTTCATCGCCCTGTATTCTTCAGATTGCATGATCGCGTCGCCCAGCTCGCGAGTCTTCAAAAAAACCTGGTTCATTGATTTTCCTCCATCAAAGGTCGGCGCTTCCGCGCAGCGTGTTGCGGCCGGCAGATTCGATTTTTACATCCACCATCCGGCCGATTTGCTCAGTATTTCCCGGGAAATTGACCATATGACCGCGGTCGGTTTTGCCGGAGATCCAGCCGGGGTTGCGCGTGGACGCGCCCTCGACCAGAACCGTCCGGATAGAGCCAACCTGTGAAGCGAGCACTTCGGAGGTGATCGCCCCCTGAAGCGCGATCAGCCGCTCGATGCGGCGGGTCTTCTCGCCCATCGGGGTATCATCCGCCATTTCTGCCGCCCGCGTCCCCGGCCGTGGTGAATAGATAAACGTAAACGCGGCGTCAAAACGCACCCGCTCGGCGAGCGACAGCGTTTCCTCGAACTCCCCTTCCGTCTCCCCCGGAAAACCGACGATCAGATCGCTCGTCAGGCCGATTTCCGGGCAGACCGCGCGCAGGCGCTCGGTCAGCGCAAGGTACTTATCACGGGTGTAGCCG
>JAEZTD010000023.1 GCA_023443705.1 Bacillota bacterium
GCCCTGTAGAGCTTCAGCCGACCCCGGGAAGGCGTGCCGCCGGGCGGAATCTTGGAAAACAACTGCTCAATGACGCGGATGGCCGGGCGCATCATCAGCGCGATGAGGCTGCCGACCACCAGCGGCGACAGGAGGCTCATCAGCTTTGAAACGCCGCCGAGGACGTCGTTGATTCGGTACAGAACCACCGCGAACAGCACCACGGAGCAACCCGTGATGATATTGGCAATCATGCGCGCGCGCGTCTCCCCTGAAATTCTCTGCATGGCAACGCCTCCCCCGGTACGAGCATCCCCCTTAGTGTATCACATTTGCCCCGCGGCGGAAAGTGCGACGCGTGGCGCAAATGTGAATTTTCCCGAATGAACTTGACAAAACAGGTGGAAATTATTACAATTTGAATACGTATATAATACTTTTTGTGTTTTCGACGGGGATGGAGGCGCGCTATGAAAAGAGAAAAACGCATGGCCCTTTGGCGCTCGGCCGCGATGGCGCTGGTGGCGATGGCCGTGCTGGCGGTTCCGGCCCTGGCCGAGCCCGACGGCGTGGCGAAATATCGGGCACTGTTGATCGGAAACAGCGATTATCAGGTGCTGAAAGACCTTGCCAGCTGCGCAAACGACCTGCGCGCGATGGAAAAGGCGCTCCAGTCCGGCGTGGTCAGCTATTCCAAGGTGGTCGTAAAGGAGAGCCTGACCGCCGATGCGATGGCTGAGGCGGTCAACGACGTCGCCACCTGGGGCGCGGACGAAGACGATGTGACCGTGTTCTACTACACCGGCCACGGCCTGTCCGCGGGCATGGCGGGGGTGGACTATAACGCGACGGCAAACGGCACCTACTCCTTCCTGCAGCTTCAGAGCCTTTTGTCGGGCGTGCCGGGGAAGGTCGTCATCCTGCTCGATTCCTGCGAGTCCGGCGGGCTGATCAACAAGAGCACCGCCGGCGCCGACTTTGCCGACAACGCGATCGCCGCGTTCTCCGGGGCGTCCTCCGGCGTCGCCGCCAAGACCATCACCACCGGGACAAAGTTCCACGTGATCGCCTCGTCCTCGAAGACTGAGGAGTCCTGGGCGATCACCGCAGGGGCGGCCTCCTACGGCCTGGCGACTTCGGCGCTGTGCGAGGCCATGGGCTGGGCCCACAGCGGCACCGCCGCGGGCGGCGAGAAGCTGAATAACCTCGAGGGCGACGCGGACGGCGACGGCGCCGTCACCATCGGGGAGGCCTACGCCTTTGCGCGTGACGCCGTCAAGTCCATGCTCTCGCCCTACGGTATGACTCAGAACATGCAGGTTTATCCCGTGGGCAGCGCCCAGACCCTTCTCACCCGCGCCGCTTCCGGCGTGGCTCCGGTCGCCCAACCGACCGCCAAGACGGATGTCAAGACCATGAACCTGCCTCGCGCGGTGCTCGCGCCCCGCCAGACGCTTCAGCTTGCCAGCGGGTTTGGAAGCGCCGGCTGGTCAACCAGCAATTCCTCCATCGCCACCGTGTCCGAAACCGGCCTCGTGACCGCCGGCACGAAATATACCTATACTACCCACGCCACGATCATGGCGCAGTCCGGCGGAGACTACACGGTCTGCCTGGTCAAGGTGCTGCCCAGGCAGTACGTGGTGTCGAAGGTTCAGCTCAAATACACCGCCATCAGCCTGCAGCAGGGCAAGGGCTATACCATGCCGGTCAAGGTCAGCCCCTCCTCCGCACGGTACAAGCAGATCAAGTGGACCTCCGACAACGAGGCCGTGGCGAAGGTTTCGTCCGCCGGCAGAATTCTGGCCGTGGCGAAGGAAGGCACCGCCACCGTCCGCGCCACCTCCACCAGCGGCGTCTATGCCGAATGCGTGGTGACCGCCGTCCCGGCAAAGCCGTCGTCGGTCTCGCTCAGCCTGAAGACAAAGACGGTGATTCCGGGGCAGAGCTTTACGCTGAAGGAGACCGTGCTGCCCGTCATCGCGGAGGACAAGTCCGTCACCTGGACGAGTTCGCGGCCCGCCATTGCCACCGTGGAAAACGGCGTGGTCACCGCCAACAGTAAAAACCTCTATGGAAAGGCGGTCATCACCGCCACCACCTCGAACGGCAAAAAAGGCTATTGCGTGGTGACCGTGACGAAGAATCAGGCCACCCCCCGCACAAGGCCCAAGGGCGCCGCGGGCAAGCTCACCTCCAGCGCCCGCAGGATCTACTACAGCGGCGAAACGCTCGTGGTCGAGATGTTCTTCTACAACCGCACCCGATACACCCAACGGGTGCCCGCGCCGAACCCGGGCACCGTGGTCATCCGGCTTGCCGACAAGACCATCTTAACCGGCCAGTATGAAGTCGGCGTCGTCAAAACGGTCAGGCCGGGCAGGTATGTCGTCGGGCCGCTCAGGATGCGGATCGCGGACTATTCGTACCTGAAGAATCTGAACCTTCTGGGCGCCGACGCCTGGTGGGAAGCGATCAACTGACAATGTTTTGCGGGGCGCGGCGAATGCCGCGCCCCGCAGC
>JAEZTD010000025.1 GCA_023443705.1 Bacillota bacterium
GGCCTTCGCGGCGTTTGCGCGGCGGCGGCGTACCGTGGCGTGCCGGCACCCTCCATGATGAGCGCGCTTTCCTATTACGACGGCTGCCGGGCCGAGCGGCTCCCCGCGAACCTATTGCAGGCGCAGCGGGACTACTTCGGCGCGCACACCTACGAGCGGGTGGATTCGCCCCGGGGCGAATTCTTCCACACGGACTGGACGGGTACGGGCGGAGGCGCCGCTTCGACCACCTACAACGCCTAGCCCATGAAGGAGATCAGCATCCGTGCCGGAGATCCAAAGGGCATTTCGGACGCAGAACTCAAAGACATCCTCGCGGGCGCGCTGCCGGGAGGGTTTCGGCGGGTGCTGTTGCTGCCGCCGGACCAGACGCGCTTCCACTCTGGCGGGGGGCGCATCGCGAACATCATCTACCACCTTCTCAAGGACACCTGCCGGGTGGACGTGATGCCGGCGCTGGGTACCCATGCGCCGATGGACGAAGCCCAATGCCGCCGGATGTTCGGCGACATCCCCTTCGGATGCTTCATTGCCCACGCCTGGCGCACGGACGTGGTCAAAGTCGGCACGATTCCCGGAGAATTTGTGCGGGAGGCGTCCGAAGGGCTGTATGACGCGCCCATCGACGTGGAGGTCAACCGCCGCCTGCTGGAGGGCTACGACCTCATCCTGTCCATCGGGCAGGTGGTGCCCCACGAGATCGCAGGCATGGCCAACCACGCCAAGAACATCTTCGTCGGCTGCGGCGGGCCGAGGATGATCCACGCGACCCACATCCTGAGCGCCTTCTACGGCGTCGAGCGGGTGATGGGGCGGGAGGACACCCCTGCGCGGCGGCTGTTCGACTACGCGGCGGAGCGCTTTTTGAAAGATCTGCCCATTTATTATCTCCTCACGGTCGCCACAGCGCCCGAAGGCGAAACGCTGATCCACGGCCTCTTTGGCAGCGCGGGCAGGGCCTCGTTTCTGAACGCGGCGGCGCTGGCGCGGGAGAAGAACATAAGCTATGTGGACGCGCCGCTCAAAAAGGTGGTGGCCTACCTCGACGAGGCGGAGTTTCGCACCACCTGGCTGGGCAACAAGGCGGTCTACCGCACCCGCATGGCCATCCGGGAGGGTGGGGAACTGATCGTGCTAGCCCCGGGCATCGAGCGCTTCGGAGAAGACGAAGTAAGCGACCGCCTGATCCGAAAATACGGCTACTGCGGGCGGGATGCGGTTCTCCGACTGTGCGGGATGCAGGAGGACCTGAAGGCAGACCTCTCGGCTGCGGCGCACCTGATCCACGGCAGTGCCGACGGCCACTTTTCCATCACCTACTGCACGAAAAAGCTCTCCCGCGAGGCGGTGGAGGGCGTCGGCTACCGGCACATGCCCTACATGGATGCGGCCGCGCGGTACGATCCGGCGCATCTTGCGCCCGGCTACAACCGGCTCCCGGATGGGGAGGAGATCTTCTTCATCCCGAACCCGGCACTGGGCCTCTGGGCGGTCCGAGAAAGCATTTGATGAAAGGGCGCGTTGACGGGTGAAACTCACACGGAGTGGCATCGCTGAAAACCGGGCGGCGTGGACCGAAAAGGGCTATGCGCTGCCGGATTACGACATCGAGCAAATGGCGCGGGCGACGGCGGCCGCGCCGGAATGGATGCATTTCGGCGCGGGGAACCTGTTTCGCGCGCTGCCCGCCGCGCTCTGCGATTGGGCGCTGAACGCCGGGCGAACGCAGAGCGGGATCATCGTCGCCTCCGGATACGACGCGGGGATGCTGGAGGCGGCCTACCGCCCCTTCGACAACCTGTTCGTGCTCGTTTCGCTAAGGCCGGAAGGCGCGGCGGAGAAGCGGGTGGTGGGGAGCGTCGCGGAAGCGCTTTCGATGCGCCGCGCGCATCCGGACTGGGCGCGCCTTTGCGAGGTGTTCCGCAGCCCATCCCTGAAAGTCGCCAGCCTCGCCATCACCGAAAAGGGATACAACCTGGAAGGGGCCGACGGCTTGCCGCTGCCGGAGGCGGCGCGGGACTATGCCGCCGGGCCTTCGAGGGCCGAGGGCTATCTTGGACGGGTCGCGGCGCTTCTGTACGAGCGGTATCTGGCCGGCGCGCTGCCGCTATCCCTCGTCAGCATGGACAACTGCTCGAAGAACGGTGACCGCCTGCGCGGCGCGATGGAAGCCTATGCCCGCGCGTGGGTGACCGGCGGGCTCGCCGCGCCCGAATTCCTTGGATACGTTGAAGACCGGGGCCGTGTCGGCTTTCCGGTGACGATGGTGGACAAGATTACGCCCCGGCCGGACGACGGCGTGGCCGCAATGCTGGAGGCGGACGGCTTGGAGGACGCCCGCGCGGTCCGGACGGAGGCGGGGAGCCTAGCCGCGCCGTTTGTCAACGCGGAGCCGGCGCAGTATCTGGTCATGGAGGACTGGTTTCCAAACGGCCGGCCGGAGATCTCCGGCGCGCCGGGGGTGGTGTTTGCACCTCGGGAAGCGGTGATCCGGGCTGAGCGCATGAAGGTGTGCGCGCTTTTAAACCCGCTGCACACGGCGCTGGCGGTATTCGGCTGTCTGACGGGGTATGCCCGGATCGCGGACGAGATGCGCGACACGCTTTTGATCCGGCTTATCAGGACGCTGGGCGAGCGGGAAGGGCTGCCCACGGCGGAGCCTTGCGCCCTAGATCCCGAGGGGTTTCTCGGGGCGCTCATCCGCGAGCGGCTGCCGAACCCGCGTCTGCCCGATTCGCCGCAGCGCATCGCCGCCGACACGTCACAGAAGCTCGCCGTGCGCTTTGGCGAGACCATCCGCGCCCATGTGGAGCGCGACGGCCTTTCAGTGGATGGGCTTGTGGCCGTGCCCCTCGTGATCGCCGGGTGGCTGCGCTACCTTCTGGCGGTGGACGACATGGGCAACCCCTTTCAGCCCAGCCCTGATCCCCGTCTTTCAGAGCTTCAGGCCGCGCTTTCGGGCATCCGTCCGGGCGATTTGATCCCCTTTCCGCAGCTGCGGCCGATTCTTTCGGACAAGACCATCTTCGGGCTCGATCTTTATGAAGCGGGGCTCGGCGGGCGGATCGAGGGCTATTTTGCACAGATGCTCTCGGGCCCCGGCGCGGTGAGCCGGGCGCTGGAGCGGCATCTGCCCAGAGAAAGCGTGGTGTAGCGTGCGGACGGAGCCCTGCTTTACGAGTACTCGCATCTTTTGCCCTCTTGTGTCGGAAAACGTTGTGGGTTGCCTTCCACTTGTCCCGCGCCGTTCGGCTGTCGGCTGCCCGCCTCTGCCTTCTGCGCAGCCTGCCTTGATGTTTATTTTTGCTTCGGCGCGGGCATGCTGTGTGCGAGGTGATGAATGTGATAAGCAACGCGAACCTGGTCGTCCTGATCGAGGGCGACGCGGAGGCCTGCAAATACTTTCTGTCGCTGCCGGAATACGTGCGCAACCAACTCAGCGCGAAGCCCGAGGGGATCGGCACGCTGGACGAGCTGCGCACGCGGGCGTCACAGATTTTAAGCGGCAACGGATGAAAGCGAATCAATAGCCGGGCAAAGCCAGTTTGGTGGAATACGCTTTCATGTGTCGAAGATTGTCCGATGATTTCGCAAGAGAAAACCCAGCAGCAAAAGTACGAGCCAAAACCAAAAACCCCAGCGTTTGCTGGGGTTTCAAAGCATAAAAAAATCCTACGGTTTTTGATGCGAAGAGGAAGTCATTCGTGCGCCTGAAATCCTCACGGATTTCCGAGCGGCGCACTGAACAAAGGTATAGATAGCGCCACCAATATGCGTACTGGTGG
>JAEZTD010000270.1 GCA_023443705.1 Bacillota bacterium
GTTCAGCGCAATCACGTCCGCGTAATCGCCGTCCCACATGGTCCGCTCGTAGTAGCGCACAAGCTTTTCAGCGGAGGCCAGATCGTTGTCGTAGGTGGTGGAGCCACCCTCCGGCATAATAACCTTGTAGCCGCGCTCGAAGGCGCTCTTGATGGTGGCGTCAATGCAGTACTCGGTCTGCATGCCCGCGACCACCAGCACACCAATTCCCCGGCCCTTCAGGTATTCGTCCAACCCGGTGTCCTTGAAGACGCTGGAAAAACGCTTGTCAACGACCTTCTCGCCCGCCATCGGCGCGACGGCCGCATGTACCTGCCAAGCGGGCGAACCGGGGAAAAGGCCGCCCTGATCGTCCTCATTGTGCCGCACGAAAACCACCTCCGTGCCGGCGGCCCTGGCGCGGCCGATCAGCGCGCCAATCTCCTCCAAAAGTTCCTTTTCGCGGTAGGGATGCCCGTCGATCAGCGCCTGCTGTACATCCACGACGATCAGCGCCGTGTCCTTCATGGTCCGCACCTCCAAATCATCATACCGTGTCGGCCCTGCGCCGCAGTCGGCCGGTGTCAGTCATGTCTTTCGGCCGCCAGATGCCGACCGCGATGCCGACGGGCAGTGCGCTCCCTCCACGCCCGCGAGAGACGAAAAGCCCGCCAGATCTGCGCCAGGCTGCCGAAGGAATCCATCGGGTTCCGGCTCAGCGACTCAACGCATTTTTCTCCCCTTGCGATTTTCCCAATGATAACACAGCCGGCGCCGCCGGGCAATCCCCTTCGGGCGCCCGCGCCGCCGGCCATTCGGCTTGTTATTTGGTTGAGATTAACCCCGCCGCGTGTGCCCGCCGCCCTGGCGACTGCCCGGGTGGGACGGATGCCGTCCGGCGCTCCGGGCCTGTCCGCCCCTTTCAGGCTGCGCGCCGCCCCCCGCCGTGTGGCGCGCGGAAGGTGTGTCGCCCTGGTGCGGCGTTCTGCGGGGCCGCTCCACGAGCGGCTGCCCCTGCCTGTTCAGCTTCGCGGGCGCGGGCGTCCTGGGTTTGGGCTCCGAGGGGGTAAAGACCTCCATCGGCCAGGCGCTCTCAAGGGTCGGGATGCGCTTGCCCATCAATTTCTCAATTGCGCCCAGGTTCTTCATTTCGTCGATGGAACAGAAACTGACGGCGTCGCCGCTCAGCCCCGCCCGCCCGGTGCGGCCGATGCGGTGGATGTAGACTTCCGGCTCGTTGGGCAGGTCGTAGTTGAACACGTAGGACAGCCCCACGATGTCGATGCCGCGGGCGGCGATGTCGGTGGCGACCAGCACACCCAGCTTTCCGTCCTTGAACTGGCCCAGCGCATCCTGCCGGGCGGTCTGGGACTTGCTGCCGTGGATGGCCATCGCGCGGATGCCCGCATTGTTAAGATCCTTCACCACGCGGTCCGCGCCGTGGCGGGTCCGCGCGAAGACCAGCGCGTTTTCAACCCCCGGCTGCGCGAGAAGATGGGCCAGCAGGTATTTCTTGTTGCCCTTGTCCACGTAGTAGAGCACCTGACGGATGCTGTCCACGGGGCTGGTAACCGCATCCACCTTGACGGTGGCGGGATTTTTCAAAATGCGCAGCGCGAGGCCCTCGACTTCACGCGGCATCGTGGCGGAGAAAAACAGCGTCTGCCTGACTTCGGGCAGGTGGCGGATCACCTTTTCCACGTCGCGGATGAAGCCCATGTCCAGCATGCGGTCCGCCTCGTCGAGCACGAAGATCTCGATCTGGTCGAGCTTGATGTAGCCCTGTCCGATCAGATCGTTCAGGCGGCCGGGGGTGGCCACCATGATGTCCACGCCGCGCTGAAGCTGCGCCGTCTGCGGATGCTGACTGACGCCGCCAAAAATGACCACCGGCGTAAGACCCAGTCGCGTCGCGCCGTAGGTTATAAAACTCTCGTAAATCTGCAGCGCAAGCTCGCGGGTAGGGGTCAGGATCAGCGCGCGGATGGGCCGCCTGCCCGGTGCGCCCACTGGGCGCGCGCTCTGGTAAAGCCTCTGGAGGATCGGCAGCGCGAAGGCTGCGGTCTTGCCGGTACCCGTCTGGGCGCAGCCCAGAACATCGTTGCCCGAAAGTACCAGCGGAATGGTCTGTTCCTGAATGGGGGTCGGGGTTTCGTAACCGGCCTTATGGACGGCGCCCTCAATGGGGGCGATCAGATTCATTTCCTTAAAGGTCATAATTTCTTCCTGTCTTGATTATTTCCCACACTGAAGTATACCACGTTTTTCTGCGTTGCGCGGGGCGGGCTTTGGGAAGCCCAGGTGAACATTTGATTACGCGCCTTAAAGATACAGCCTTTTCAGAATGGCCTCCTTGAATTTCGGCTTTTTCTCGATAATTCGAAGCGCCGCGCCAGAGGCTGCCAGCGGCACCAGCGCATAGATGGACCACTCCAGCCGGACGGAACCGTATATCCAAAGATCCACCACCACTTCCAGCCCCGCAAGCACCGCCGCGCCGACGATCAGCACGATCGATGCCCTGTAGAGCGCCGGCATGCGCTTTCGGCGGCAGACGTAGACGCTGAGCATCCCGCTCCCGCCGAGGAGCAGCGTCAGCGGCAGCGCGAGCCCCATGTACCAGTGCGCACCACTTGTCAAAAAGGCGATCAGGAGAAGGTACAGCGCCGCGGCGCAGACGTCCACCGCGATGTACAGGTACGGCCGCTCAATGGACAAAGACATCGGCAGGAGTACCCAGAAATAGGCGCACGCGCCGGCGCCCAGCACATAGAGCGACCATGTCAGGCGAAATCCGCTCATGGCAAGGTTTACAATGACGACCGCCGCCATCGGGATCAAGAGAAACAGCGAGGCCAGCCGCGCGCCGTAGCGCCGGTTGATGTGCGGGGGCACGACTTCGAGCCGATTGGGGTAGGGTTTTTCGTCAGGCTCCCGCCACGCCTGGTTGGGGTCGAACACCGGCGTCTTGCACAGCGGGCACTTCTCCTCGGACGG
>JAEZTD010000230.1 GCA_023443705.1 Bacillota bacterium
CCTGCGGCCCGCGGCTGAGCCTGGAAACTTCCAGAACGTAAACCTTCAGGCGGTCGTTGACGTGGTATTCCTCGCCGGGCATCTGCTGGTTCTGCTCCAGAAGGGCCTCGGTGCGGCCCAGCTCGACGTACACCTGACGGTTGTCCACCCGCTGCACGATGGCGGTGAGGATTTCGTTCTCCTTTTCGATGAACTCATCGTAGATCACGCCGCGCTCGGCTTCGCGGATGTGCTGCACAACCACCTGCTTGGCGGTCTGCGCCGCGATGCGCCCGAAATCCCTGGGCGTGGCGCGCAGCTCGGCCAAGTCGCCGATTTCATATTTGGGGTGGATGGCACGGGCCTCCTCGAGGCTGATCTCGGTCTGCGGATCCTCGACCTCTTCGACGATGGTCTTGCGAGCGAAAACCTCCACCGTGCCTTTTTCGCGAACGATGGCGGCGCGCACGTTGGCGCTCTTGCCGAAATTCTTTTTATACGCGGAGATCAGCGCCGATTCAATGGCGGCGAAGAGCACGTCCTTGTTGATGCGCCGCTCCTTGGCCAGCGCGTCCAACGCGCTGATAAATTCGCCGCTGTCAATGGTTCCAGGCATTCATGCACACTCCTTAATTGTCAGAAAATCGCACGGTGTGCGCTCACACTTCGTCTTCCAAGTCGTCCTCGTCGAAATCGAGCACGGGCTTTACGAGCGCAGCGGCCTTGAGTTCAAAGGACCGCTCCTGTCCGCCGGCGTCCTCGATGACGATTCTGCCATCCTCTAATCCCTTGAGCATCCCGAGGAATACCTTTTGGCCGTCCACGGGTTTATACAGGCGTACCTCCACTTGGGCGCCCGCCGCGCGCTCAAAGTCCTCCGGCTTTTTAAGCGGGCGGTCGGCCCCCGGCGAGGAGACCTCCATGTAGTCGTAATCCACAAATTCTACCATCGGATGAATCTTCCGGTGAAATGCCTCGCAATCGTTGAGCGTCACGCCCTCCGCGTTGTCGATGTAGAAACGCAAAAAGCGGCCGGTCGGTTCTTTGACCAGCTCAACGTCCACCAATATGAGCCCATGCTGCGCTGCAACCTTTGCAGCGATTTCCTGCGCTTTCCCAAGCGGCGCGGATGGTTTCGGCAATTGAACACCCTCATTCCCCGATGCGGGGAGAACTGGCCCGGAAATCCCCAGACAGAAACTATTGTATCACATCCGGCCTCTGAATACAACCTTTCGAACACACAAATAACGCAAAAAAGGAAGAAAGCGCACCGCGCGTCAACAATTCGGCCGCCTCCTATTGCGGACAACGAACTACCGGGCCGCCCAAATGGGCGGCCCGGTTCATCGCCTGGCCATACGGCCAATCGCATTTCATCCCTCGTCGTCCGCGGCGACGTCGTAGCTCCTGAGCCAAGTGCCGTCGGCCTTAATCACGCCGGCCTTTCCGGGCGTCTGCACCACGAACAATCCGTCCGCAGGCGAGTACAATTCGCTGTAGTCGCCCTCCGGCCAGAGCACCGCGCCGTTTTCGTCCATCAGGCCGGTCCGGCGGCTGTCGGGCACCTCGTTGAGGTATGCGTAATCGCTGCCCTCCAGTTTCTCGGTCTGGGTCTCGAAGGAGGCGAACGCATAATAGGGCGTTTCGCCATCGGCACTGACCCGCCAGATGTCCTGGTAAGGGCCCGCGAGCCGCTTTCCGGTCAGATCACACAGGTAGGCATTCTTATCTCCCCAGGAGCCTTCCCGGAGAATCACCCGCGCGTCGTCGCTTTCGATGGAGCTGTCAACGCCGGTGGATTCGAGTACCGTATCGCCCTTTTCGTCCACCAACAGGAGTTTGTCCCCCATGTAGACCGTAATCAGCCTGCTGTCCGCCCCGGCGGAATAGTAGATGTCGCTGCCCGTAAACTCGCGCACGACGCCATAGGTCACAGGGTCGATCAGCGCAATCTTCGTGCCGTCAATCTGCGCCACGATCATCGCCTTTGGACCACTGAGCGTCAGCGTTTCATATTTGGGGGTAATCAGCCAGTTTCCGGAAGTGTCGATGAGCCCAGCGCCGCTGTCGATGGCGGCGTCGGCAATCGCGCCGTTGAATGGGCCCGCGTAGCTGAACTGGGCGGGGATCGCCCATTCACCACGGGGATTCAGGTACCCCGTCCGGCCGGTATCGGCCGAAAGCACCGGCATCAGGCCGTTTGTGAACTCCGTCAAGCCATAGAGCACGCGGATGCCGGTGGCGGTCTCCGCGCCCGCCGGGTCGATGTAGTAGACGCCGTCCGGCCGCTCGTCGTAAGGGTCGGTGGTCAGCGCCAAAAAGCCGCCATCGCCGTTATCGACAATGCTGGTGTAACTGGGGGGCACCACGACCTCAAAGGCCTGGTTCATTACGCCGAAGAGCCCTTCCTGCTCAAAGCAGATTCTGTCGCCCATCATGGTCAGGTATTCGTACTTGAAGTCGGTCAGCGGCTTGCCGGCGGCATCCAGCAGTTTCACATGCTCCGGCTCCTCGCCGCCGAGTTCATAGGCGGCGTAGAAATAGGGCGCTTGCTCGCTCAAAAGATCGATGTTGGCGTAGAGGCCCGCGGGCACAAGCTCCGATCCGTCCTGTCCGACAAGGACGCAGCTCTTCCCCACATTCAGCGCAACGGCAGGCGTCTCGGCGTGCGCCGCCGCCGGCAAAATCATCACGAGCATCAGGCAAAGACATAAAACGCGCCTCACAGCCGCACCCCCTGAAGTTTCAGTAATATTGTGGTATTATGACGTGCCGCACGGGCAATTTGTTCCGCGCCGCCGCGTCAGCCAAAGTCGAACAGGCTCATCTGGCTGGTTTCCGGGAGTCCGCCCAGCGCACCGCTTAACGCCAGCGTCTGAACCACCGACTTTGCCACCTTGCGCCGCGTCATGTCCTCCTGGGATATGAACGGCCCGGCTTCCCGTGCCCGCGCCAGGTTCTCGGCCGCGGCGAGGCCGACGCCCGGAAGCGATGACAGCGGCGGCAGGATGGTGTTGTCCGGCATCAGGAGGAAGTTCTCCGCGTGGGATTCGTACAGCGAAATGGGCCTGAGCGAAATCCCGCGGCAGCACATCTCGATCAGAATCTCGATGAGGGTGATCTGGTCTTCCTTCTTGGCCTTCTCGTCCTTCTCAAGCGCCTGCAGCTCGGCGAGCTTCGCCCGGAGCACCGGCAGCGCCGCCACCATCGTGGAGCCGTCAAAGGCCTCGGCGTTGCGCTTCAGGTAGCAGGCGTAGTAGGCGCCCGGATGGTACACCTTGAAGAAGGCGATGCGCAGCGCCATCGTCACGTAGGCCACCGCGTGGGCCTTCGGGAACATGTACTTGATCTTCTGACAGCTCTCGACGAACCAGTCCGGCGTGTCCGCCGCCTTCATGGACTCGATCCATTCGGGCTTGAGCCCCTTGCCCTTGCGGACGGACTCCATGATCGTAAAGGCGGTCTTTGGCTCCACGCCCCACTTGATCAGCTGGTTCATGATGTCGTCCCGGGT
>JAEZTD010000266.1 GCA_023443705.1 Bacillota bacterium
GTCATACACCGCAGCCCCGCCTGGTTCAGGTTGGACGGCGGCAAAAAAACCATGTCGCCGGTCGGCCTTCGCGGAAGTGTGCTTCAGGCCAAGGTAGCGTTTATTCTGGCGGATCCGGCCTTCATCGATCAGGCCAACCAGCTCTTTGCCGAGCTGGGGCTAACGGTGATGGGCTTTTTGTCGCCGTCGATGGGCGAGAGCCTGTTGCTTGTGCCGCTGGAGGATCGGGACCGGGCGGCGGTTCTGATCGACGTGGGCTACCTTAATACCGAATTCTCCGTCGTCGAAGGGGACGCCATCGTGTACCACGCGGTGCTGCCGATGGGCGGCGGTCACATTGCCGCAGACCTCGCCACCGACCTTGAAATTTCGATGCGCGCAGCCGAGCAGATCAAGCGGGAGTACATCTTTATTCCCGACGAATTCGACCCGGCGGGCGATCCCGAGGTGCTGGACGACGAGGGCCGCAGGCTTTCCTTCCCGCGGGCGTTCGTCCAGAAGAGCGTGGACCAGAGCGCGGGTGAACTGGCCCGGATGATCGACCTGGCCATCAAGGAGGCCGCGTCGCTCATGGGGCCGCGCTCTCAGGTGTTTGTCACGGGTGGGGGCTTTGCGATGATGCGTGGGGGACGCGAGTACCTGGCCGAAAAGCTGGGGCGGCCGGTGAAAATCCCGATGGCCAAGGCCGCGAAGCTCAACAGCCCCGTCTACGCCAGCGCGCTGGGGCTGGTGGACCTGGTGTTTGATTCCATCGAGCAGCGCACCGCCCAGGATGAAAGCCTGCCGGGCAGGCTTGCGGGCGGTCTCCGCGGGCTTTTAGGGAAAAAAGGTTAGTGTCAATACTGCAAGCGAGGGGGATGCCTTGTGCTGGAGTTCGAAGTGGACAACAACAATTTTGCATCAATTAAGGTCATCGGCGTCGGCGGCGCCGGCACCAACGCCGTCAATCGCATGGTGGAATCCGGGCTGCGCGGCGTCGACTTCATAGCGGTCAACACCGACAAACAGGCGCTTGCGCTCTCCAAGGCGGAGACCAAAATTCAAATTGGCGAAAAGGTGACCAAGGGTCTCGGTGCGGGTGCAAAGCCCCAGGTCGGCCAGCAGGCCGCGGAGGAGAGCCGTGAGGAGATCGCTCAGGTCGTCAAGGGCGCGGACCTCGTGTTTGTCACCTGTGGCATGGGCGGCGGCACCGGCACCGGCGCTGCGCCGGTCATCGCCGAAATCGCCCGCAACATGGGCATCCTGACCATTGGCGTCGTCTCGAAGCCTTTCCTCTTTGAAGGCAGGCAGCGGATGAAGAACGCCGAATCGGGCATCGAGCAGCTCAAGCTGGGCGTGGATACCCTCGTGGTCGTGCCCAACGACCGCCTCTTGCAGGTGGTCACCAAAGGCACCACGATGACGGACGCCTTCCGCATCGCGGACGATACGCTCCGCCAGGGCATTCAGGGCATTTCCGACCTCATCGCCGTGCCTTCGCTGATCAATTTGGACTTCGCGGACGTCCGCTCGGTTATGGAATCCCGCGGGCTCGCCCACATGGGCATCGGCATCGGCAAGGGCGAAAACCGCATGGTCGACGCCGCAAAGAAGGCCATTGCCAGCCCGATGCTGGAGACTTCCATCGATGGCGCGCGCGCGGTGCTCATCAACATCACCGGCGGCCCGTCCACCTCGATCATCGACATCAACGACGCCGCTCAGCTCATTACTCAGGCCGCCGATCCGGAAGCCAACATCATCTTCGGCGCGGACATCGACGAGTCGCTGGACGATGAGGTGCGCATCACCGTTATCGCCACCGGCTTTGACAAGCCCTTCCAGGACAGCGCACAGGGAAGGCGCACACCGGGACGCACTCAGGAGCGCGCTCCGGAGCCCCAGCCCCAGCCGGAACCGCAGCAGACCGCCCGCGGCTATGACGCCTCCGACGTATCGCCGATCTTCTCCGGAGACAGGACGCAGCGCGAGCGCTCGTATCTGGACGACATCCCGTCCTACGAGCCCAAGCCGCAGCCGCAGCCCAGGCAGGAGAGGGTCTATCAGGACAGGCCTTACGAGGATCAGCAGCAGCCGCGCCGCGGCTTCACCCCGGACGTGCCCAACTTCCTGCGCCGCAAGTAAAGCTTCATAATACTGTTTTGAGGCCCTCCGATTCGGAGGGCCTCTTGATGTGTAGCGCCCTGACGCGCCGGCGCAAAGCGGCTTGCTGGCGATTTTTATGCAAAACATTCCACAAACAGTACACAATATTTCCAAATATTCGACATAATGGCAATGGTAAATTCACCGGAGGTACTTTCGTGCGATTGTGGACGAATCCGATTTTCAGGCGGCTTAGGCCGATAATAACGATCACGCCCTTGCGCAAGGCGAAATTTTCTTGTCGTTTTAAGGTTATTTCCGCCCGCTTTGCCCTCCTCTGTCTGTCGAAACAGCTTCCAAATGTCGAACGAATTCTCCATTTGGGGTTCAAAAAGATGCGTTTTTCGCGCAGGGCTTTTCCTATAATTGCCACAGGCGGTGATGAGATTGGCCATCGGTCTCGAGCGCTATGTACTCGTCAATTTCACCATGAATTGTATCGTGATTGGCGTCATCGCGCGATTTCGGGGCCGAAACAAGTGGGGTCTGACGCTCTTTGCGGCGGCTTTCGGCGCACTTTACGCGGTGGCGATGCAGTATCCGGCGTTCTACCAGCTTAGGTGGTGGCCGTCCAGGATCGCGCTGACCGCGCTGCTCGCGGCAGTTGCCATTCGGGTGGACAGGCCGAGGGATCTCGTCCTCAACACAAGTCTCCTCCTGGGCGGCGCGGCCTTTATGGACGGCGCGGTCAGGCTGGTGCGAAATCTGGTTACGGGGGTCGGCGTGGCCCTCCTAACAGGGGCATTTTTAGGTACGATCGGCATGTTGGCGTTCAGCGTTGTCCGCGAGCGCCGCATGGAGAAATGGGAGATGGTGGTAAGGCTCATCCGAGGGGATCGGCGCGTGGAACTGAATGTGCTGATCGACACGGGCAATCGGTTGCAGGAACCTGTCAGCGGCCAACCCGTGCTCATCGCGGCGGAATACAAGCTGAAAAAAGTATTGTCGGAGAATTTCGAGGCCGCCCATGCGGCCGAGCACCTGCCGCCGGGGTTCCGGCTGGTTGGGTACAAAAGTCTTTCAGGCTCTGGAAAGATGGTGTGTTTTCGACCTGACGAGTTGCTCGTTTCCACCGGAGACGGCTGGCTGAGCGCCCCGGATGTCTGGGTAGCCGTATACCCGGGCAAGCTTCCCGGGGGTGTATCCGCGTTGGCGCCGCCGGTGTTGGGACGGGTTCATAACGTTCATTGAGGAGGAGACGCCGGTGGTTCATCCTGCAGGACAGATGATCAGACAGACAGTATTGGGGCTCATCGTCAAGATGCGCAAGGGCAGCATCTGCTACATCGGCGGGTGCGACATGCTGCCCGCGCCGCTCTCCAGGGAAGAAGAGACCGACGCGCTTGAACGGCTGGCGGAAGGAGACCTGAAGGCGAGGGCGCTCTTGATCGAGCACAACCTCCGGCTTGTGGTCTACATCGCACGCAAGTTTGAAAATACGGGCATCAACATCGAGGACCTGATCTCCATCGGGACGATCGGCCTCATCAAGGCGGTCAACTCGTTCAAGCTTGAAAAAAAGATCAAGCTCGCCACCTACGCCTCCCGCTGCATTGAAAACGAGATATTGATGGTGCTCAGGCGCAGCAGCCGCCTTCGGCTAGAGGTGTCGTTTGACGAACCCCTCAACACCGACTGGGACGGAAACGAACTGCTCCTAAGCGACATCCTCGGTACCGACAACGATCTCGTATCCCGCGATCTTGACAACGATGTGGAACGGCAGATGCTCTACGGCGCAATCAAACGGCTGGGTCCCCGGGAGAAAAACATCGTCCGCCTCCGTTACGGCCTTGCCGACGGCGCGGAACACACCCAAAAGGAAGTCGCAGACTTGATGGGTATCTCCCAAAGCTACATTTCCCGGCTGGAAAAGCGCATCATCAAGCAGCTTCAGACGGAAATGCTCAAGATGGCTTAATCTTTCACTGGATTAACCCGTTTCGCTGCATTCAGCAAGGCGCCCGGAGACCTGGCGGATTTGATCCCCGCAAAGATTCTGCGCTCTTCTCGCGAGGAAGGCTTTCGGGCCTTCCTCAGACCATCAACAAAGTCTCCGTAGGGGTTTCAATCGTTCCCGGCGGCGTGTACGCCGGGAACGGGATAGCGCCACCAGTACGCATATTGGTGGCGCTATCTATACCTTGGGTCAGTGCGCCGC
>JAEZTD010000344.1 GCA_023443705.1 Bacillota bacterium
TCCCGGATGTACTCGTCCCCCCTATCTATTCGACATCCGTGCTGCCTTTTCCTTTTGGTTTTCCTCGCTTCTTCATAAATTTGCGCCCAGCCCTCTCGGGCTGAGCGCTTTTGTTGATGGTCTGAGCGCGCCGGAAATGTCCGGCGCGCTTTTCTTCTTATGCAATCGTGGATACCTAATCTCAAATGATTGACCTGAGAAGCTTCGCAATCGGTTCCAAAAACCCACAGAATCTGATATAATAGGCGGTACACGCGCGAGCGCGCAGCTTCGGGTTGCGCATGAAAGGGCGGAAACGCATGTCCATATCTGGTACCACGGTGACAAGGCTGCGCAAGCATCCCCTTGTAGACCTTTTGTTTACCCTCAAGGGAAACCCACGCACCTGCGTATTCATCGAGCCGCTTTGGGGCATCCCCAACAGCCTGATCGCGCCGTTCTCCGCGGTGTATATGCGCGCACTGGGCGCCGAAAATCTTCAAATCGGCCTGGCGCTGTCGGCGGCCATGCTGGCACAGGTATTCTGCGCCTTCTTCGGCGGCATCATCACGGACAAGCTGGGCCGCAAAACCACGACGATGCTGGGCGATTTTCTGGGCTGGGTGGTGCCCTGTGCCATCTGGGCGTGCGCGCAGAACTATTGGTTCTTCCTCGCGGCCATGGTGCTCAACTGCTTTGAGCAGGTCAACCAAACGGCGTGGGTCTGCTTGCTGGTAGAGGACGCGCCCAAAAAGTCCATGCTGAACATATGGAACTGGATCATCATTGCCGGTCAGCTCGCCATCTTCTTCTCGCCAATCTCCGGCGCATTGATTCAGCGGTACTCACTTGTCCCCGTCATGCGCGTACTGTACGGCACGTACTGCGTCACAATGCTGATCAAGTGCTTTATCACGCTCCGCTGGACCACCGAGACTGCCCAGGGCAGGATACGCAAAGAGGAGACCCGTTCGCTGAGCGTGGGCCGTATGGTGGCCGGGTACTGGCGCCTTCTCCCCCAGGTTTTTAAAAACAGGGGCACCGTTTGTACGCTGGTGGTCATGGTGGTGGTCAGCATCACCGGCATGATCAGCGGAAACTTCTACGCGCTTTACGCCACCGCGAACCTGGGCATTCCGGATAACTACCTCGCGTACTTTCCGATCATCCGCGCGCTGGTCATGCTCACGTTCTTCGGCATTCAGCACAAGCTGGTCAAATACCGCACGAAGGCGCCCATGTCCGTCGGCCTGGGCCTGTACATCGTCGGGCAGCTGCTGCTCGTACTGAGCCCCAAAAACACCGTCTTGCCGCTGATTATTTTCACACTGCTCGACGCGGTGGCCTTTGCCCTTGTTTTCCCCAGAAAGGAACTCATGGCCTCCGTCTTTGTTGACAAGCAGGAGCGCGCCCGCATCGTCGCGCTCCTCACAACGCTGATGATCGCCATCGCCATGCCCTTCGGCGGCATTGCGGGCGCGCTGTCAAAGGTCGATGGCCGCCTGCCGTTCGCGCTCAGCATCACGTTGTACCTTGTGGCCCTCGCCGTGATCGTGACTATGCGGGAGAACCCCGGCGCCGAGGACGAGGGCGCGGAGGACGACGCGGCGGTCGCCTAAACGATCGAGATTACTGAGTCACAATCCCCTCGTCGTCCTGCATGATGCGGAGGATGGTCTTCTCTTCACCGGTCTGGGTATCGATATAGATGAGGTATTCGTCGTCGTTAGACATCGACGCCGTGACCTCCCAGCACTGGGCCTCTCCCCCTTCCAGCGGGATAACCGCGCGCCGCACGCGCTGGATGGTCAGCGCCGGGTTGACCCGCGCACGCACCTCTTCCTCGGCGATAAGGGGCTCGGCAAGCTGGCGCGGCTTGTGGTTGTTTAGGTAATTGGCCGCCTCGACGCCCACCACCAGCCCATCCTTCATGGAAATCTGCAGTTTGACGAGGTCGGGATAGAGCAGTACGCCGTCCTGCGTCGCCGCGTAGTTAGCCGTCAGGATCCCCTCCAGCCGCCGCCAGTAGTTGACCTCCATGTTCTCGTAGCCGTGGGCGGCGAGGAAGCGTAAACCCTGATCGATGCAGTCGCCCTCCGTGAGTTTCACCTCGGTATTGGCCACGTCGGGCAGCATGTACACCACACTGCCGCCCGATTTGGTGATGCCCGCCGTCAGCACATTTCCGTCCCTCAGCTTCACATCGAACTCATAGCAGCTGGAGAAGATCTGGGAGTCTCCGGTGTAATTGACGTTTTCCACCCGGTCCGCCCCGACGAATTCGGTGAGCATCCGGGTTGCTTCGTCCTGGGACACCTCCGGCCCGGGAAGGTTGATCTCCCGGTTGGTGTTCCCATCCGAGAAGGGGCCGTCGTAGAGCAGTACCGGGTAATCGACGGCGGGCTCGTTCTCGTCGGGGGCCTGGGTTGCGGTGACCGTCACCGAGCCTTCGCCGAACACCGGCTCGCCAGCATCGTAGCGGGCCAGAATATCCACGAGCTGGGCGTTAAGCTGCACGCTGGCGCTGTGAAGGTCGTTCAACTGTTCGTAATCCCGGCCCGTCAGCGCGCCGCCCGAGCCGATTCGCTGAGACAGCACGCGGGCGTAGTCGGCCGTCTGGTTCACAAATTTCAGCGAGCCCTCCAGCGTCGCATCCCCCTGGGGCATCTGGCTGAGGTTAGCCGTCACGCCCTCGGCCTGCCGGGCGATCGTCGCCAGCAGCGCCTGTTCTTGCCCGCCGCTTCCGGTTACCATCAGCTTTTCAAGGTTCAGCTGGATGCCGCTCATCAGTTCGATCGTCTCATAA
>JAEZTD010000366.1 GCA_023443705.1 Bacillota bacterium
CGCCAATCCTTCCGCCCTCGACGGCCTGCCGAGCACGCCGCACGGTTTCTTCGGCCCAGTCACCGTTCATCGTCGAGGTAAACGGAACATCCTCGTAGTTTCGCGCAAGGCGGACACGGCAGGAAAGGACGACGTCAAATTCCGGCGTCAGGTTTGCCACGTTCACCCCTCCTTTGCGGTCGTCTGGGCCTCAAGCTGCGCGTTCATCGTGCGAATCTGATCCCGAAGTCCCGCCGCCTGTTCGTATTCCTCCTCGGCGATGGCACGGGCAAGCTGCTGCTTCAGCCGATCAATGGTGAGCTTCAGCGGCACATCGCTGGCCGGAAGGCCCGGCACACGCCCGGTGTGGCGCGTCTGGCCGTGGATGCCCTTGAGAAGCGCTTCAAGCGGCTCACGGAAGGACTTGTAGCATTCCGCGCAGCCTAGAAGCCCGCTCTTGATGAAGTCCTGATAGGTCGTGCCGCAGCGGTCGCAGGTGATGACAGGCATTGGTTCCGGCTTTTCCGCCTTCACCGCGTCCAGAAATCCCGACAAAAGCCCTGCAAAGCCCCACAGCTCCAGCGTCGGAAACTGCTGCTTGATTTTCGCCATACAGGAGGCACAAAGGTTCTTTTCTACTTTTTCACCGTTTACGATGGTCGTTAAACGTATGGTGGCGTCCCGGTCGTTGCAATCTTCACACATCATGACTTTTCGCCTCCTGCAGGTTTCGAAAAACCCTAACAAGCATGTTGCGCAGCACCGCCGCGCGCAATACGTCCTTTGCGCTGATGGGCAGCACCAGCGCGTTGCGCTCTACCGCCGAGCGCATCAGCATCGCTTCGTTTGCGGTCACAATTTCCCTCTCGTAAAGCTGTTCGATGATCGCAAAAGCTGCTTCCTCGCCGATAGAATTGCCCACCCGTTCCAACAAAAGGTTGAGCAGGCTCTGATCGCTGCGCGCCTGCATCCTGAGGATGCGAACGTAGCCGCCTCCGCCGCGCCTGCTCTCAATAATATAACCGTGATCCACCGAAAACCTGGTCGCCAACACGTAATTGATCTGCGACGGCGCGCAGCCAAAATGTTGGGCAAGCTCGTTTCTGCGAAGATCAATTTGCGCTTCCTCCTCCATCAATTCCTTGATGAAACGTTCTATACTGTCGCTCAGTTGCGCCATGTATACCCCTCACAATCTGACCATCTTTGACTATATTATACCCGGTTCGTTGCAAAATGCAAGGGTCCGAACGCAATATTAACAGTAAGCCCGCCGCTTCATTCTATGCAAAAAAGCTAAGGAAGCGGCCTTGCGCCGCTTCCTTAGCTGGCTAAGTCTCCGGTTCAGTTGTCCGGATCGGACTGGCGCAACACATGCCACAGCGCGACGGTGAGCGTCGCCCCGATGGAGAGGACCACCAGATTGATAATGAAAGGCGCCGCAAGGGAAATGGTGCTGAGCATTCCGGCAAGCGCCGGCACCCCGGTGATGACCAGCACGATTAGGCCGTAGATCAGCCCGAGAATCCGGGCGCGTTCCGCCGGATCGGCGTTGACGAACAAAAGAGAGTCCGTCAGCGGAGAGAGCAACGACAGCGCAACCGCTTCCAGCGCGACGCTGAGAATCAGCGAGGACACCGCGTATTGCCCGCTTCGGGCTGCGAGCAGCACCCCCTGGGAAAGCGCAAAGAGCCCCCAGGCGATGAGCATCGGCCGCTTGAACCTTTTGAAGCGGACGCGAGGAACGATCAGGAAGATGCAGGCCATGAGGACAAGCGATTTGAGTGTGGTATACAGCGCCACGTCCCCGTCGGCGACACCCAGGCTTTTCGTGATGTATACCGCCCAGAAGGAGGTGTTGAGCGTCGAAACCACCTGAAAGGCGGAAAGAATCCCAACGGTCAGGATCATCCGCTTTTCGCGGATCATAGAGAAAAACACATCCTTGCAGCCCCAGATGAGCTGCCATACGGACTGGTGCTTTGTCTCCTCCATGCGCCTCAAGCCCATCTGCGTCTCCGTTCCAACGCGGTAGAGGATGACGAACTTAAGCGTCATCAGGACCGCGGTAAACCAGTACAAAACACGCATCGTGGGTACGACGCCGAAGACGTCCACCGCCAGTTTTGAAAGCGGCGCAAAGAACGCCGCCAGCAGGCCCATGAGCTGCGTCAGTGAAAAGCAGCGCATGACGATCTCGTCAGCACAACCTTCCGTCAGCAGAAGGCCCCATGAGTTCACCGTCACGCGCCAAAATCCGTTGATCAGGCCAGCCACCACAAACCAGAGGTAGTTTTGGGATAGTGCCCACAGAATCGTCGGGATCGTCCAGGCAATTGTGTCAAAGATAAAAGTACACAGCCTGCGCCCCAACTTGTCGGCCAGCGGGCCGCTCAGGACAGACGCCACAAACTGGACGAGAAGAGACATCGACGTGACGTAGCCGATCTCAGCGGTGGTAAGCCCCAGGCTCAGCATGTACAGCGCCACAAACGGCGCGTAAAGATTATACGGAATTCCCCAGAGCGGCTCCGTCCATAGGCAGATGCGCGGGTTGCCCTTCAGATGGAGAAAGGTCTTGATCATGCCACTTTGCATGTCCGGCCTCCGTTCAGAACGTACTCATAATCCACTGATACAGGGGCAGATAGGCGATTGGAATAAAGATGGCCGGCAGGAGATTGGCCACGCGGACGCGCGTCTTGGTCGCCTCCAGCATGTTCATCCCCAGCGCGACGATCAGAAGTCCGCCCACCGCGCTCATCTCATTGATGACCGCGTCGGACAGTACCGGCCCAATCACGTGGGCCAAAAGCGCGATACCGCCCTGATAAATGGTCAGCGGCACCAAAGACAGAATCACGCCCGGCCCCATCGCCGAGGCGAAGATGACGGACGAAACCCCGTCCAGCGTGGATTTGGCGATCAGCGTGCTTCCGTCACCCGTAAGGCCCGCCTGAAGCGAGCCCACCACCGCCATCGCGCCGACACAGTAAAGAAGCGTCGCGGTAACAAAACCCTCGGAAAAGCGGCTGTCGCCCTCCCCCGCGAATCTTTTTTGCGCGATTTCTCCCAGCCGGTCGAGCCGCTGCTCAATCTTGAGCGCTTCGCCCGCCAGCGCACCGAAAACCACCGACACGATCACACACAGCATATCGGTAGTCTTTATGGCGTTTACTATTCCAATCAGGAGAACACAAAGCGCCAGCCCTTGGCTGACGATGTTTCGAAATCTTGATGAAATGCCACCTCTAAGCGCGAGACCCAAAAGGCCGCCGACGAGTACCGCAGCGGCATTGACCAGAACGCCGTACATCGGGGAATCTTCGCCTTCCGTAAAAGAGCAGCGCAACCGTAAGGCTGCGCTGCTCCGCTAGTTGTTCAGGGATTAATAACGGCTCTGGCGCTGCGATTCGAAGCAGTCACGGCAGTAGACCGGACGATCGCCGCG
>JAEZTD010000392.1 GCA_023443705.1 Bacillota bacterium
CGGCGCACTGAACAAAGGTATAGATAGCGCCACCAATATGCGTACTGGTGGCGCTATCCCGTTCCCGACGTACACGCCGCCGGGAACGATTGAAATCCTACGGAGACTTTGCCCATGGTCTGAAGCCCCAGCGTTTGCTGGGGGTTCGTACTGTGATGGCGAACAATCGCAATATTCAATTTGCCGTCTTATTGACAAAATCAATCTCATTTCTGATCCCTTTGTGAGCGTCGTTCCACAGACCCTTTGTCAGGCGGATGCGCAACAGGCACGTGTTGGGGTCTTCGTCGTTATTGGCTTCGTTATACCACGCTGCGAAAATTTTGCGCAGCTTTGTCATCATCTCCGTGTTCTTCTCGTCACACACCCAGCCCAAGTTTTCGCCGATGCCGTCGGCCGTGAAGTTTTCGACGATGATGCAAACGGCAACTTCGGGGTTTTGGGCAATCTGCCGCATCTTGTTTGAAGTTGCGTAGGTGACGGTGTAAAACGCGCCGTCCTCATAATAGGCGTCCACAAGGCGGGCGGCGGGGCGGCTCCTGCCATCAGCCCCCGGTTCCAGAGCGATGGTGGACAGTGAGATCAGGCCATCCTTGTTGCCCACTTGCTCGTCCAGCAGTCTCATGGCTTCGTCATACTTGTTCATAGGACATGCCTCCCGTATATAATTGTTCGTATTCCGGATGTTCAGAACCCTGTGACTTAAAACTACATATGCAATAGACGTCAAGGCCGGATGGTGCCATAAAGCACAGCAGAAAATTCCATGTTGCCGATAGGGGGTACGGAGACTGGGTGAAAACGATCAAGCTATATAAAGAAAGAACCCCAACGTTTGCTGGGGATTTTGGTGCCGGAAGTGGGACTTGAACCCACACGGTGTCGCCACCAACGGATTTTGAGTCCGTCACGTCTGCCATTCCATCATTCCGGCATGATGCGGGTTTTATTATACGGGATTGGAGGGCAAAATGCAAGAGGCCGAGTGAAATTTCGCGGATTTTGCATCCGCGCGCATAAGGAGACGGCCCGGCCTGTTTTCGGGGGCGCCATCGCGTGTGCAAAGTGTCTGCACGTTTTACGCGTCTTCGCGCAGCGAACAGGGAAGCGTCGCCAGATCGCGTCGACGGCTACCGGACGCGGCCGAAGTGCCGGAGAAATTTCTTGCGAATGCCAAAACCATGCAACCGGGATGACATATTTGCGTCCAAATAAAGACCGGCCGCGAAAAAGCCGGCTCCATTTGGTTTTTTAACGCGTTGCGTGTATAATAGCAGGTGGAAGAGAGGTGATCGGCTTGCAGAACGCACCCGATGAACGGGAACTCGTCCGCAGGGCTTCGCAAGGCGATGAATCCGCGTTTGAGCTATTGATGCGAACGCATGAAAGCCGCATGTACGCGGTTGCCCTTCGGATGTGCGCAAACCGCGAGGACGCGCAGGATTGCCTGCAGGAGGCCATGCTGCGCATCTACCGCGCCATGTCGAATTTTAAGTTTCAGTCCTCCTTCGCCACCTGGGCGTACAGGATCACGATGAACACCTGCCTGGACGAATTGAGACGGAGGAAACTGCGCACCGCCACGTCGCTGGACGTGCTGCTGGATACCGGCTGGTCGCCCACTGACGACGGGGAGACGCCGGAGCAGTACTCCATCGCGTCGGAGCAGCGGCGCATGCTGGAAAAGGCCATCGCGGATCTGCCGGAGGACATGCGCGCCGCCATCGTGCTTCGCGACGTACAGGGGTTCAGCTATGACGAAATCGCTAGAATGCTGGAGGCCAACGTGGGTACGATCAAGTCCCGCATCAGCCGCGGACGGGAAAAACTCCGTGAAGTGCTGGTCAGGCAACCGGAACTTTTTGGCCGGTATCCTGTCTAAATGGTGGAAAGGAGGGAAAGCGCATGAACGAGCATGACAAATGCCGCTGGTTTGATTCCAGCTTGAACGCGTATCTGGACGGCGAGCTCGACCGGGAAGCGCGCGACAAGATGAACGAACACGCGCGGGGTTGTCCCGAGTGCGGGCAAAAAATGGAAACGATGACGCGGCTACTGACCATGTGCGCCGAGCTTGACGAAGGCCTGAGCGTGCCGCTCGAAGCGCAGGCCGCTTGGCGTAAGGCCATCCGCAGCGAAGGCGAAGGCCGCAGGAAAATGCGCCGTGTGAGCGCGTGGACGCGGAGCGCCGGCTGGATCGCGGCGGCGCTGACGCTCCTTGTTGCATCCACCGCAGCACTGAAGCCGGTAAACTGGACGCCTCCCGCCGATTTTTCTCCCAGAACCGCGGGCGCCCCTGCGGAAAGCTATTCCGTGAACATTGCGCCCGAATACGAGGGTCTGGAAGACGGTGCCCTGTCGCCCGATGCGCTGGCGCTGGCGAAGGACGGACCGCTGGACGGCGGTGCGGATTCGGTGCTGACGAACCAGCAGCAGGCGGACAATACGGAATCCGGGCGTACGCCCGTGGTCGTCCGTTCCGCCAGCCGCACGATTGAAACCACCGCCTATGACACCGACAGCCAGATGGTCGACAACCTGGTGGACGAGTACGCTGGCTACTATGAATCCGACAGCCAGAGTGGCTCACCCATCGAGCCGGGCAACAGCTTCGGCCGCGAGCGGGATATGTCCATCCGCGTGCCCAGCGCCCAGCTGGACGAGTTTTTGACGGGTCTGGACGTGGTGGGCAGCATCGTCTACAAAAACCAGTCCGCGCAGGATGTGTCCGCCCAGTACTATGACGCCACCGCCCGGCTGAACGCCCTCAAGGCGCAGCGGGAACAGATCGAACGGCTGATGGAAACCGCCACGGATCTCACCGGCATCGTTGAGCTCTCCGACAGGTTCTACGACCTGCAGGCCGAGATCGACACGATGGAAGGGCGGATTCGCGACTGGAACAGCAAGGCCGATTATGCTCAGGTCTCCGTGCGGATGACCGAGGTGGCCGTGCGCACCCAGGTGCAGCCGGTAGGCGACAGCCTGATAGAGCGCATCCGCACCGGATTCTTCGATTCGGCCAACTGGCTCAGCGGATTTTTGCAGGACATGGCCGTGGTGCTGGCTGCGCTGGCGCCGGTTCTGGTGGTTCTCCTGCCGCTGATCGTGCTGATCCTGGTGATCGTCAAAGTGGTGCGCGTGAAAAAGCGCAGATAGTTCCGTTCCCTGTGGCGCATGACCATTCACGCCGTGCGCCATTTTTGTACCCAAAAACACGGAAAAAAGGAGTGATTTTCATGAAGCATCTGAAGTTTCTGACCTTCGCGCTGGCCCTGATCCTGGCCGTCGCGCCTGTTTCCGCACTGGCCGACAGCGCCAAGGTGACCGTGTCCGGCACCGGCGCGGTCAGCCTCAAGCCCGATACCGCCACCGTTACGCTGGGCGTCAGCGAGACCCAGGCGGGCGCGGTGGAGGCACAGTCCAACGTCAACAAGGCCATTGACGCGATCAAGAAGGCGCTTATCGAGGTGGGCGTCAAGGAAGCGGACATCTCCGTCAGCGACCTGAGCGTATGGGGCAATTACGACTACTCCGGGGAGGCCCAGAAGCTCACCGGTTATACCGCTTCCCACACGCTGAACATCACCACCGGCAATCTGGACCTTGTCGGGCCCATGATCGACGCAGCGCTCTCCGCCGGCGCGAACCAGCTGCAGGGCGTATCCTTCTCGGTGAAGGACAACGAGGCTGCGTACAATCAGGCGCTGAAGCTGGCCGTTGAAAAGGCCCGGGAAAAGGCCGAGGTGCTTGCCGCCGCCACCGGCGCCAAGCTGGGTGCGCTGGATGAGCTGACCGAGGGCTCCAGCTACGAGTACAATCCCTATCCCGTCGCCAAATACGCCGCGGCCGATGCGGCGGAGGGCGCGGAACCCACCCAAGTGGATACCGGCATGGTGACCATCACCGCCACGGTAACGGCGGTCTACGCAGTGGAAGGCTAGAGAACGGATTTGATCTTGAGGGCCGCGATGCGGCCCTCAAAGCATCAAAAAAACCTGCGGGTTTTTTGATGCGAAGAGGAAGCCCTTCGCGCGCCCGAAATCCTCACGGATTTCCGAGCGGCGCACTGACCAAAGGTATAGATAGCGTCACCAATATGCGTACTGTTGGCACTATCCCGTTCCCGGCGTACACGCCGCCGGGAACGATTGAATCCCTGCGGAGACTTTGTTGATGGCCTGAGGGCCGCGATGCGGCCCTCAAGGCATCGAAAAACCCTATGGTTTTTTCGATGCGAAGGAAGGAATCCTGCGTGCGCCTGAAATCCTCACGGATCTCCGAGCGGCGCACTGACCCAAGGTATAGATAGCGCCACCAATATGCGTACTGGTGGCGCTATCCCGTTCCCGGCGTACACGCCGCCGGGAACGATTGAAACCCCTACGGAGACTTTATTGATGGTCCGAGGGCCGCGAAGCGGCCCTTTTTTTGTAAAATCAAACGATTTTGGCCCCTCTTCACAAATTCCACACAACTGGGGGGTATATCTATCCCGGAACCCCAAATATGTATGAAGAGGGTGCTGTTTATGAAAAGAAGAATGACGGCGCTGATTACAGCGATGGTACTTATTCTCGCGGTTTCCGGGGCGCAGGCGGAGATGTCCGCCATGACGCCGGAGGCCGCGGAGGGCTCAACGCACATGGAGGATGCCGCGGTCAAAAGCGACCACGGGGGAATGGGCGATCACGCCATGACGGCTGTGGAGGATTTCACGGCCGCAACCAAAGCGCTCTACCCGGTGGGGACGGAGGTTGTCATCGATACAGACCACATGCCGGGGATGCAGGGCGCGAAGGGCGTCGTATCCGGCGCGTTCGACACGACGCTATACGCAGTTGACTACACCGATGCGGACGGCGCGGCCATCAAAGACCACCGCTGGGTGGTCTCGGAAGAAATCGAGGGCGGCGTGGACAGGGGTTTTGCCGCTGGAGACAGCGTTACGCTGAAAAGCGCGGGGCACATGGAGTCGTTGGGCGGCGCAGGGCTTGCCGCGGTCGTCGTCCGGGTGGTAGACGGCCCGGCATACATGGTGGATTATGACCCGACCGACGGCACCGCACGGGTGGAAAACCACCAGTGGGTGGCGGAATTTGAACTCAAGAGCGCGGACTGAACGTAAGGCTGCCGGCAGGTGATCTTGCGACGGAAAGGGTCTGTGCACAGAGATGCGTCTTCTGTACGACAAAGCCCCGCCAAGTGGCGAAGCCCCGCCAAATGGCGGGGCTTCAGACCATCTACAAAGTCTCGGTAGGGTTTCAATCGTTCCCGGCGGCGTGAACGCCGGGAACGGGATAGCGCCACCAGTGCAGATACTGGTGGCGCTGTCCGTACCTCTAGTCAGTGCGCCGCCCGGAAATCCGTGAGGGTTTCAGGCGCACGCAGGATTTTTTCCTTCGCACCCACAAAAACCGCAGGGTTTTTCGATGCCTTGAAGCCCCGCCAAATGGCGGGGCTTCATTATGGAAATTACTTCGCCTGCTTCTTTTCGGGTTCCAGGTCAATGACCTTCTGTCCGTCGTAGTAGCCGCAATGCTTGCACACGCGGTGGCTCAGTTTCATCTTCTGGCAGCGCGGGCACTTGACGATGCCGGG
>JAEZTD010000412.1 GCA_023443705.1 Bacillota bacterium
GTACGCAAACATGCAGCACCCCTACACCAAGGCGCTGATGAGCGCCGTGCCCATCGCCGACCCGGAGGAGGCTTCGAAGGCCCGCCGGATCGTGCTGCAGGGCGACGTGCCCGCGCCCATCGACCCGCCCTCGGGCTGCACGTTCCGCACCCGCTGCCCCCTTGCCTGCGAAAAGTGCGCGGTGGAGCCGCCGGTTCTCAAGGACTTCGGCGGCGGGCACTTCGTGGCATGCCATAAGGTGTGACGGGGCATTGATAATTCCGCGCTTTTCTGCAACAGGGAAAGCGCCGTGGGGCTAAGCGCCCGCGAAGCCCGCGGATTTTTGCGCGCACGCCGGGAACGACTAAATATGTGGAAGAATGTGCGGTCGGGGTGTCGTGATGGAACATTTGATGACGTATGAGGAAGCGGTCGAGCGCTGCTGGCTGGAGGTCGACCTGGACGCGATCCGGGAAAACTACCGTTCCGCCGCCGCGCTGGTCGGGGAGAAGGTTCGTGTGATCCCCGTTCTGAAGGCCAACGCCTACGGCATGGGCGCGGCGGAGGTGGCCGGGCTCCTCGCTACGGAGGGGGCTGACCTCTTCGCCGTTGCCACCGGCGACGAAGCCGAGCAGCTATGCCGCACGCTGCCTGAGGGCGCGCGGGTTCTTCCGATGGGCCTTGTGGGCAGGCGGCAGATGGCGCGGCTGATCGAAAAAGGCATGCCGCTGACGCTCTTTTCCGAAAAGCAGGGGCTCGAGGTTGCGGAAGCCGCGAAGGAAGCCGGCCGGGCCGTGCGGGTGCACGTCAAGGTGGACACCGGGCTTCACCGGCTGGGGCTTGAACCGGAGACTGCGGCCGAAACCGTACGGGCGCTTGTTGAAGCCGGCTTCATCCGGGTGGAAGGGCTGTTCACCCACCTGGGCATCCACACGGCGGAGATGGACGCGCGCCAGACCGCGGCGCTGCGCCGGGTACGCGAGGAACTTCGCGCCGTGGGCGTCGAGGTGCCCATGACACACGCGGTGGACTCCATCGGCATGGCGCGCTACCCGGAGGACCACCTGGACGCGGCGCGGGTCGGCGCGTGGCTGTACGGCGTGACGCCCTACCGCTATAACCGCCCGGAGTTGTGCCGGAATGTGGCGCGCTTCAAGGCGCGGGTCTCCCAGGTGCGCCTGGTCCGAAAGGGCGAGCTGGTGGGCTATGACGACGACCACCCGCTGACCGAGGATGCGATGATCGCGACGATCTCCGCCGGATACGTCGACGGCTTTCCGAGGCTCGCCCACGGCTGCGACATTGAAATCCGCGGCGCGCGGGCGAAGGTGGTCGGCATCGTCTGCATGGACCAATTGATGGCGGATGCCTCCGGCATCCCGGGCATCTCGGAGGGGGACGAGGTCACCTTCGTCGGCGGGATCATTTCGGTGTGCGAATACGCCGACTCGGCGCGCCTCAACCGCAACGAGGCGTGGGCGCGGATCGGCCGCAGGGTGCCGCGCGTGTACTTTGAGGAAGGCAAGCCCGTGCGCGTGAGCGCGGAGGTGTTCTAGCGATGAACGCGGAGAAAGTCAGGCGCCTCGCCGAGGGGGCGTACCCCTGGGCGGTGGAGGTGCGGCGCAGGCTGCACAGGATTCCGGAGCCGGGGTTCGAGGAATTCAAGACCCAGCGGCTGATCACCGAAATTCTTGACGAACTGGAAATCCCCTACGAGACCCGGCGCACCTGGGTGGTGGCCGAGATACGGGGCGCGCTGCCCGGGCGCGTGGTAGGGCTTCGCGCCGACATCGACGCGCTGCCGGTCGGGGAGCCGGAGGGTTGCCCTTTCCGCTCGGAGCACGAGGGCTGGATGCACGCCTGCGGGCACGACGTGCACACCGCCATCCAGTTGGGGGTCGCGAAGGCGCTCGCCCCGCTGCGGGGCGAGATGCGCGGCGCGGTGAAGCTGTTCTTTCAGCCCGCGGAGGAGACCGAGGGCGGCGCGAAGCCGATGGTCGAGGCGGGCGTACTGGAGAATCCCCATGTGGACGCCAGCTATGGGCTGCACCTGCAGTCCCGGCTGCCGCTTGGCGTGGTGGAGACCCGCTACGGCACGCTGAACGCCTCGACGGACGACGTGCTCATCGACATCATCGGGCGCGGCGGACATGCCGCCTATCCGGAGGCCGGTGTGGACGCCATCGTCTGCGCGGCCCATGTACTCACGGCGCTTCAGACGCTGGTTTCGCGCAATGTCTCGCCGCTTCAGAGCGCGGTGCTCTCCTTCGGCGTCATCGAGGGCGGTCGCGCGGCCAACGTGCTGTGCGAGCGCGTACACCTGAAGGGCACGCTGCGCACCGCCGATCCGGAGTTGCGTGCGCTGCTTCAGGCGCGCATCCGCTCGGTTTCGGAAAATGCCGGCCAAGCCTTCGGCGCTGTCGCGGAGGTTCGTATCATCGAGGGCTACAGCCCGCTGGTCAACCACCCGAGGGAGGCGAAGCGGGTGCTGGACGCCGCCGCGGCGCTGTTCGGCGAAGGTGCGGTGATTCTGAAGGACGGCCCATCGATGGGCGGGGAGGACTTCTCCTATTTTATCGAAACGAATCCCGGCGCGTTCTACCACATCGGCTGCACGCCGCCGGAAAACCTGCCCGCGCCCGCGCTGCACAGCCCGCTGTTCTCGCCGGACGAGCGCTGCATCCTGACAGGGCTTCAAATGCAGCTGGCGCTGGCGCTTACAGAAACCGGAACGGAGGAAGCACCTTGATTTACACCGGAAAAGAGCGCATCTTCAAGTATCATGAAAAAAATCTGCGGCTTCTGAACCAGTCCTGCCCCGAGTGGACGCACCCCTATGTGTACGAAGGAGAGGGCGGCGACCCGGGCGACAACTTGCACGACTCCGGCTGCGGCATCTTCGGCACCGCCCACCTGATCGACTGGGTGACCGGTGAGAAGGTCGACGTGGAGGAGCTTGCGGACTTCGCGTGCGTCTGCGGCGGGCGCGGCGACGACGGCACAGACCGTCCTCAGCTGCTCGCCGGAATGCAGAAGGCCGGACGGCTGGAGAAGTACGGCCTCCGGTACGACTTTGACGGCCTTTTAAACGACCACGAGGCGCTGTGGCGGGTGATGACGGAGGGCGGCTACGCGCTTTGCGACCTTCGGGTCGGCCACATCGTGGCGCTGGTGGACGCGCGGGAGACGGATGGCGAGCGGCAGCTGCTTGTGATCGATTCCAGCCGCGACAGCATGAACCCGGAAGTGCGCACGAAGGTGCGCGAAGTGGTGCCCGGCTCCGAGGCCGTGGCGGAGTACCGGAACGCCCGCGGCGTGCGCACCGGCATGGACGAGCACTACGCCATGTTCTGGGTGCCTTTGTCGCTGCCCTTCGATTTCACGTTGCTGCACAAGTTGTAAGTTTGTAAGAAGCCGAAACGCCTCCGCGCCGGGTTGTCCGGTGCGGAGGCGTCAGACCATCAACAAAGTCTCCGTAGGGGTTTCAATCGTTCCCGGCGGCGTGTACGCCGGGAACGGGATAGCGCCACCAGTACGAAACTTGGTGGCGCTATCTGTACCTTTGGTCATTGCGCCGCCCGGAAATCCGTGAGGATTTCAGGCGCACGCAGGATTCCTTCCTTCGCATCGGAAAATCCGCAGGGTTTTTCGATGCCTTAACGCCTCCGCGCCGGGTTGTCCGGTGCGGAGGCGTTTCCATGGCCTCTTGTGTCATCCCGCCGAAGTGTGGCCGCGCGGCGCCAGCGTGGAAAGAAGCCTCGCGAGCATCCACCCCAAGAGCGCGCCCAATGTGTTCAGCAGCACGTCGTCTACGTCGGCGATGCCCGTCATAAGGAGCCATTGCAGCGCCTCGATGGTCGCGGACAGGATTAACCCGGCCCAAAGCGCCCGCCGCGCCAGGTTTCGCCGCAGCATCAGCCCCAGCGGGACAAACCAGGTGAGGTTTCCGCCGACATGGTAGAGAAAAGGCCATGTGCCGACGCCGTAGGTCGCACAAGTGGTCTTAAAGAGCGCCCACTGCGCCTCGGGGCGCGATGCGGACAGCACCCCCGCCCAATCCACGCCGCCCCGCAGCACGGTGATCTGGATCAGCGCGGCAATATTGAACACGGACAGGATCCGCCCCGCGGCGGGCCATCGCCCCCGCACTCGCGCGATTAGCGCGTACAGCGCACTGGCGGCCAACGCGAAGCCGGCCGCCCTCGAAACAAGAGCAAAACGCCCGAAAGATTCATGGGTTACTTCATTTTTTCGCCGTTGTCGATGTCGATCTGCCCTTCGAAGAAGTAGGCGTTGTTCACGCCCGCGACCTCGGTGAAGAAGTTCAGCGGCACGTAGACATGGCCGTCCACGAGAACCGGCGCATCACCCAAGCGGGTCGGGGCCATCTTGCCCAGCGCGTAACCGTCCTGCCCCACGGTGAAGCTGAGCTTGTCCACCATCACAACGCCGGTGGCCTCGTCAAAGGCGTAGGTCATGCCCAGCGCCTCGGCAATGGGCTTTACCGCCACCATCACGGCGTTGTTTTCGCTCCAGAAGGCATCGGGGGAGTCTATTTTCTTTCCCTCGACCAGGATCGGCGCGCCGGTCAGGTCGAAGACGTCGGCGTAGTTGATCTCAGGCTCCGCCAGCACCACGATCTTGGAAGGGCTTGTCTGGGCGGGAATGGAGCGCGTGGTTACCGTATAGTACACGGCCAGCACCGCGCCATCCAAATCGCCTGTGTAATCGGAGCCGTCCCGGGACAGGATTTTCGTCTCGCCGGGCAGGTTCAGCTGAAGTTCGCCATCGGAGCTGACCAGCGGATCGCCCGAGAAGCGGTCCACGGTGATCGTCTCGTCCTCCGGCTGGTTGACCGCGACGGCCACAAGCTGGTACTGGGCCGGGTAGATCAGGATCATCGGCCGGGTGGCATCGTAGTAGCCGGTCACGGTGTCGCCAACCTGCGCGTTGTTACCCGCCGCCTGGAAGGTGTCCGCGTCTACGATCAACACCGCTTCGGCGCCTTCACCGTAGACGACGGAAATCTTTGTGGTGGTGGCGCCGTCCTCGCGTGTCTCGGTTTCCACCATCGTTACCGTGCCGGTGACGGCGCCGAATTCCGGCGTCGCCGGGGTTTCAGCCAGCGCGCCCAGGGGCAGCGCCGAGAGAAGCATAATCGCGGCCAGCGCCGCCAGCAGCAGCTTTCGAATCTTCAAGGGGTTGACCTCCTGTCCATCATTTCGTACACCGTTCTGATGGTTAAAATGCCGACTTTGTTGCCGAAAACAAGGCTTGTTCATAGAATGTTTCAAAATCCAGGTGGAAAACGGATAAAAAATCCGGCCGGAAAGCCCGGCCGGAGGTGTTGGGTATGCGAAACGCTTACTTCGTCAGCCGGATGACGTTCCAGCTGAGCGCGGGGATGGAGATCGTCAGGCGGCCGCCGTCGAGTGTCCCGTCCGCGCCCTTGACGGGGCTGACGTTATCCGGGTTCTCTTCGGTGTTGACAGCTTTGACGTCGTCGTGGTGCAGCACGGTGTGCTCCACATGAGCGAGGCCGTCAAAGTCCCGAAGGTCCGCCGACAGCTCGATGGCGTCGGTCATGGAGCGGTTGACCGCGAAGATCGTGACCGATCCGTCTTCCGCCATGGTGGCCGTGGCGTCAAGCTCCGGCACGCCTTCGAAGTCCATGCAATCGTAGACGGGGGCGTTCACGACGGCGCGAAGCGACGTGCCGCGGCCGTACTTCGACGCGTGCATGAGCGGCCAGTAGATCGTCTGCGCCCACGCGCCGCCGCCGTTTCTCGTCATGATCGGCGCGATGACGTTGACCAGCTGCGCCATGCACGCGATCTTCACGCGGTCGGCGTTGCGCAGGAACGTGTTGAGCATCGAGCCGACGAGCAGCGCGTCTTCGAAGTTGTAGATGTCCTCGAGCAGCGGCAGCGCGCGGTCCCACTTGTCCTGCTTCCAGACGTCCTCATCCTGCTGGCGGCTGTGGTACCACACGTTCCACTCGTCAAACGACAGGTGCAGCTTCTTCTTGGAGCGCTTCTTGCCGCCCACCGCGTCGCAGATGGCGACGACCGTCTTAATGAACGCGTCCATGTCCATCGAGCGGGCGAGGAAGCCGGGAGTGTCGTTCGTGGGGTTTCCGTAGTAGCGGTGCAGCGACACGTAGTCCACGTTGTCGTAGCACTCGTCCAGCATCGTTAGTTCCCAGTCGCCGAAGGTCTTCATCTCGGAGGAGGAGGAGCCGCAGGCCACCAGCTCAATGGAGGGGTCCACCCACTTCATGACCTTGGCGGCTTCGTTCGCCACGCGGCCGTATTCATAGGCGGTGCGGTGGCTGATCTGCCACGGTCCGTCCATCTCATTGCCCAGGCACCACAGCTTGATGCGGAAGGGGTCCTTCGCCCCGTTCTTCTTGCGCAGGTCGCTGAAGTAGCTGCCGCCGGGGTGGTTTGCGTACTCCACGATCGACCGGGCCGCGTCCACGCCGCGGGTGCCCAGGTTGATCGCGTACATCGGCTCGGTGTTCGCCTTCTGGCACCAGTCGATGAACTCGTGCAGGCCCACTTCGTTGGTCTCGGTGGTGAACCAGGCCAGGTCCAGCCGGTGGCGGCGCGACTCGCGGGGGCCAACGGAGTCCTCCCAGTCAAAGCCGGAGACAAAGTTGCCGCCGGGGTAGCGGGTGACCGGCACGTCAAGCTTTTTGACGAGGTCGATCACGTCGCGGCGGAAGCCGTTCTCGTCCGCCGTGGGATGGCCGGGCTCGTAGATGCCGCCGTACACGGCGCGGCCCAGATGCTCGATGAAGGAGCCATACATGCGGGGATCGATTTTGCCGATTGAGAAGGACCTGTCCAGCGTCATGGTTGCCTTTTTCATTCGCATTCTCTCCTGGTTCTGATTCGTTATGGACCATCCGGATGCCTTATGCGCTTCATCTATTTCAGGATGCCAGTGCCGCGGGTTTTATTTTTGTAAAACCTAAAATAATTCCTGATTTCCCTGGGCAGCTAGATTATACTGCACCTCCATATAAAAAGTCAACGGGCTATTTTAGGCATTCTTATGTTTTTTTATCCCGCCACATAGGCGGGAATGGCCGCAGCCGGAAAACGGACGTTTATTTTTGATAAACCTAAAGTTATTCTATGCAAATCGAACGGATCGTGGTAGAATATCATTTGGAGAATGGCGTGGACGCTGCCCGCGCCCGGTTTGACCGGCCCTCAAGAGCCACCAGCAGACGGGAGGAAGGCTATGATTCATGTACACGACCTCAAGGCGGGATTGCCCATTTTCAAATGCCTGAGTTCGCCCATCCGCATTGAAATTCTGGAACTCCTGCAGGAGGCGGGCCCCCTCGGCATGACGGAAATCGCCGAAAAAGTGGGCGTCACCGGCGGCGCGCTGACGCCGCACATCAAGCTCCTGGAAGAGAGCGGCCTAATTTCGATCAGCCTGAACGCGGGCAAGCACGGGGTGCAGCGGGTCTGTTCGGCGGGGGACTGCCACATCGTGGTGGAGCCGGTCAGCGCCGCGCGAAACGTCAACGTGTACGAAAGCGAAATCTCCGTCGG
>JAEZTD010000425.1 GCA_023443705.1 Bacillota bacterium
CTTTCACAAAAAGGTGATCGCCAACATCTCCGGCTTCTCGGTGGAGGAGTACCAAAGGGCCTGCGAGATGATCGACGCCTCCGACGCGGTTAACCTGATCGAGGTCAACATCTCCTGCCCCAACGTCCACGGCGGCGGCATGAGTTTTGGCGCCGGCCGAGAAAGCGCCGCCATCGTCACGAAGGCGGTAAAGGCCGTGACGAAAAAGCCGGTGTACATGAAGCTTTCACCCAACGTGACCGACATCTGCGAGATCGCCAAAGCCTGTGAAGGCGAGGGGGCGGACGGGCTCTCCCTGATCAACACGCTCCTTGGCATGCGGATCGACCTGAAAACCCGGAAACCCGTCCTCGCCAACAAAACCGGCGGTCTGTCCGGCCCAGCGGTGTTCCCGGTGGCGCTTCAGATGGTCTACCGGGTGTATGAGACGGTCAAAATACCGATCATCGGCATGGGCGGGGTATCGAGCGCCCGGGACGTCCTCGAGATGATGCTCGCGGGCGCGACGGCGGTTCAGGTGGGCGCGGCGAACCTCGTAAACCCCTATGCCTGCCGGGACATCATCGACGGCCTCCCGACGGAGATGGAAAAGCACGGCATCACGGCACTGACCGACATTATAGGAGGGGCGCATGGAGAATAACGTCATCATCGCACTGGACTTCCCGGGCGCAAGCGAGGTGTACGACTTTCTGGAACTGTTCCGAGGCGAGAAGCCCTTTGTGAAGATCGGCATGGAGCTTTTCTACGCCGAGGGGCCGGAGATCGTCAAAAAGGTCAAAGGGCGCGGGCATCCGGTGTTTCTGGATCTCAAGCTCCACGACATCCCGAACACGGTCAAGCGGGCGATGCGGTCGCTCTCCAATCTCGACGTGGACATCACGAACCTGCACGCCTCCGGCACCATCGACATGATGCGCGCCGCGCTGGAGGGGCTGACCCGCCCCGACGGCACGCGGCCAAAACTGATTGCGGTGACGCAGCTGACCTCCACCTCCGAGGAGCGGATGCGTGGCGAGCTTCTGATCTCCGCCACGATGGAGGAGACCGTCGCCCACTACGCGAAAAACGCGCAGGCAGCCGGGCTCGACGGCGTGGTGTGCTCTCCGCTTGAGGCGGCGCTTGTCAAGCGCGCCTGCGGGCGGGACTTCGTCACCGTGACGCCGGGCGTCCGCTTCGCGGACTCCGCCGCCGACGACCAGGCGCGGGTCATGACCCCGGAAAAGGCGCGGCTGGGCGGCAGCGACATGATTGTGGTCGGCCGGCCCATTACCGCCGCCAAAGACCCCGTGGAAGCCTATATGCGCTGCGCGCGCGAGTTTGGAGGAAACGAATGAAACGTGAAATCGCCAAGGATCTGCTCGCCATCAGGGCCGTTTTTTTAAGGCCGGAGGAGCCCTTCACCTGGGCCAGCGGCATCAAGTCCCCCATCTACTGCGACAACCGGCTGACGCTGTCCGACCCCGGCGTCCGCACCCGCATTGAAAGCGGCCTGGCCGCACTCGTCCGGGCGCACTACCCGGAATGCGAGGTCTTGATGGGCACTTCCACCGCCGGAATCCCCCACGCGGCCATCGCCGCGCACCTTTTGGGGCTTCCGATGGGCTACGTGCGCTCCGGCGCGAAGGATCACGGCCGCAACAACCGCATCGAAGGGCGGCTGGACGCGGGGCAGAAGGTGGTCGTGGTGGAGGACCTGATCTCCACCGCCGGCAGCGCCATCGAAACGGTGGAGGCGCTTCGCGAGGCGGGGGCGGAGGTTCTGGGCATCGTCAGCATCTTCACCTACGGCATGAAAAAAGGGATCGAGCGCCTTTCGGCGGCGGGCGTTCAAAACGTGGCGCTCACCGACTTCGACCAGCTGGTAGAGGTCGCCGCCGAAGCGGGCTACATTGAGCCGGACGCCGCGCCGCGGCTCCTCGCCTTCCGCGACAACCCCGCCGACGAGGGCTGGATGGCCCGAAAGGAGGAAGGCTGATGCGCCACCTGATCGACATTGAGGACTTGTCCCTCGAAGAAATCGACGAGATCCTGAACCTGACCGACGACATCATCGCCGACCGAAAAAGGTATTCCGACGTGATGCGCGGCAAAAAGCTGGCCACGCTCTTCTTTGAGCCCTCCACCCGCACGCGCCTCAGCTTTGAGGCGGCGATGCTGGAACTGGGCGGGAACATCCTCGGCTTCTCGACCGCGGAGTCCTCCAGCGCCGCCAAGGGCGAAAGCGTCTCCGACACCGTGCGCACCGTCGCCTGCTACGCGGACATCATCGCCATGCGCCACCCGAAGGAGGGCGCGCCGATGGCGGCGATCCAGCGGGCGAAGGTGCCCATCATCAACGCCGGCGACGGTGGCCACAACCACCCCACCCAAACGCTGACAGACCTCATCACCATCCGCCGGGCGCTGGGGCAGCTAAGCCACATGGTGGTAGGCCTCTGCGGCGACCTGAAGTTTGGGCGCACCGTGCACTCCCTCATCACCGCGATGAGCCGCTACCCGGGCGTCGAGTTCGTGCTGATCTCGCCACCGGAGCTGGTCATCCCGGACTACCTGAAACGCCTGCTCGCCCAGCGCGGCGCGGCCTGGCGCGAGGTGCAGTCGCTGGAGGATGTGATGGGCGACCTGGACGTCCTCTACATGACCCGCGTGCAGAAGGAGCGCTTCTTCAACGAGGCGGACTACGTGCGCCTCAAGGACAGCTACATTCTGACGCCGGAGAAGCTTCAGGACGCGAAGGACAGCATGATCGTACTGCACCCGCTGCCCAGGGTCAATGAGATCTCCAGCCGAGTGGACGACGACCCCCGCGCCCGCTACTTTGAACAGGTGGAAAACGGAAAATTCGTGCGCATGGCGCTGATGATGAAGCTAATGGAGGTGAGCGCGTAATGAACATCGATTCGATTGAAAACGGCGTGGTCATCGACCACATCTCCGCCGGGCGGAGCATGGACATCTACCGGTACCTGAAGCTGGACAAGCTGGACTGCTGCGTCGCCATCATCAAGAACGTGCGCTCAAACCGCATGGGCAAGAAGGACATCATCAAAATTGACGCCAGCTTCCCGGTCAATCTGGACACGCTGGGCTATATCGACCCCGGCATCACCGTCAACATCATCCAAAACGGGAAGAACGTCGAAAAGCGCAAGCTGGAGCTGCCGGAACGGCTGGTCAACATCATCTCCTGCAAGAACCCCCGCTGCATCACCAGCGTCGAGCAGGAGATCGACCAGATATTTAAGCTCTCCGACCGGGAGTCCTGCACCTACAAGTGCGCCTACTGCGAGGCGGAGCGGAAGCGCTGACAAGGGCAATGAAAATCAGCTAACGCATCTTTTCATTGCGAGGGGACGAGGGGCCCTGCGCTCGCCTGAACCCCTTCGGGTTTCCGGGCGGCTCGCTGACGAATGCGCTAAAATCTCCTTCGGATCTTTCAGCGCGAGGGGACGAAGGGCCCTGCGCTCGCATGAACCCCTTCGGGTTTCCGGGCGGCTCGCTGACGTAAGGAATTGTTTGCCGCGCCAGTGTTCGCACTGGCGCGGCAAACGCGTTTCCGGCGCGCATGTCGCCGGAAACGATGGAAGGAGAACGATGGGGGTCGGTGGACGAAAAGTGGATATCAAAAGGGGAATAGTACGAAAAGGGTGCAGGCTGAGAACAGGAGAAATGCAAGCCGTTCCGGCTCAAGGGGTATCGGGGGCCGCGGCCCCCGGATAAAGGCAGCCGTAGGGCGGCATGTACGGCCGCAAGCTGCATTCCTTATCGCATGCAAGTCCGGCCGTGAATCGTAGATTCACAGGACTTGCATTTCGCTGTCAAAAGACGCAGTATTTTGACAGCATGAAGCCCGCGCATTTTTGTGCGCGGGCTTCATGCTGCATGCAAGGGGTTTACAGGCCGAAGTTCTCGATCTTGGCGGCGGCTTTCAGCTCGTCCAGCTTCGTGGAGAAGGTGCTGCTCTGGGCGGTCTTGAGCGCCTCGGAGTTCAGCCCTTCCTTGACGGATTCGTACGCCACCGCTCCGGCGGGCACGTCGGATTCGTAGCGGATGAAGTGGTAGCCGTAGCTGCCCAGAACCGGCGCCGAAACGTCGCCGACCTTTTCTAGGGCGAGCGCCGTGGCCAGGAACGCCGCATCGAAGGAAGCGCCTTCAGACACATAGTAACCCTTTTCGGCGTTGGCGGAACCGGCCTGCATGCCCGGATCCTCGCCGTAGGTGTCGATCAGGCTCTGGAAGTCCTCGCCGGCGTCGATCTTGGCCTGAACCTCATCCACCTTGGGCTGCGCTTCCTTGAGGAGCGCGTCCAACTGGGTCTGGGCTTCGGCCTTGTCGGCTTCGGAGGTTTCCGCGTTCGCGATGGTGCCCTTCAGCGTGTTGATCTCGTCGATCTTCTCGGGCTTGATCAGGATGTGCTTGACGGCGCGGATGCCCTCGGGCGTGTAGTAGGTGGTATTGCCGCTGATCACTGCGGTGCAGTAGGCGGCGGGATCCGCGTCGTAGGAGGCCTTTTCCGAGGCTACCTTCTCGTCGTAAGTGGCCTTCACGTCCTCGTCGGAGACGGTGACGGGGTCGATGATGCTGCTGTAGAGCTTGTTGAGCACCTGCGACATCCGGTACTGCTCCTTGACCTTCTCCAGCGCGTAGCCCTGGGAAGCGAAGTACGCCTCGGCCTGCGCCTTGGCGTCTTCCTCCGCGACGCCGGACTCGGTGAGGTAGGTGGAATAATTTGTCAGCGCGGTGTTGTAATTGTCCTCGGCCTTCTGGTCGAGGCTCGCGGCTTCTTCGTCGGTCAGCTTATCCAGCCCCTGCCGCGCGGCTTCGTGCTGCATCAGTTTGACCTGGATCGCGTATTCAAGGGCCTGCTCCATCAGGACGGAGCGGATGGACTCCTGATTCACGTCCACATAGCTCGAGTATTGGCTGGCGAGGGTCTGGAAGTACCCCTCGACATCGCTCAGGAGGATTTCATCCCCGTCCACCGTGGCGACGACCTTGGTAGGGTCGGAAGTGGGCGCGGGGGTGACTTCGGCAACCGCTTCGGGCGCCGCGGTTGCTTCGGGGGCGGCTTCGGCGGCGGGGGCTTCGGTGGCTTCCGCCGCGGGCACCGCGGTGGCAGCGGGCGCTTCCATGAGCGCGCTGATGGGCAGCATCATAACGATCAGCGCGATGACCAGGGACAGAAGTTTCCTCATTTTTCCATGCCTCCAGTTTTATAGGAACAGGCGGCGCTTGCGGCCGCCCGTTTTCCTTTTGACGAACAACGCGGAGAAAAAGATGCGTCAGGGCGTGGTGAAGCTCTTGTTCTGCTGCTGGAGCTTCTCGATTGCGGCCTGCGCCTCGGCAAGGAGCGCATCCTTCTGATCGATCACGGCCTGCAGCTCGGCTTTGGCCTTGGTCACGGCCTCGGTCAGCTTGGCTTCGCCGTCCTTGACGGCCTGGGCGACAGCGGTTTCCTTCTCGGCTGCGGCGGCTTCGAGGTCAGTCTTGGCCTTGTCGAGGGCGGCGGACAGCTTGGCTTCGGCCTCCGCGGCGGCGGCGGACAGCTTGGCTTCAGCCTCCACGGCGGCGGCGTCCTTGTCGGCGGCGGCCTGATCCAGCGCGGCCTTGCTCGCGGCTTCCGCGTCGGTCAGCGCCTGCTCTTTTTCCGCGATGGCTGCTTCGGCGGCTTTCAGATCATCTCCGGCCTTGGCCAGGGCGTCGTTCGCCAGTTTCTGGCTGTTGTTCAGGTTGACGCAAAACACCACGGCGACGATCAGGGCGATGGCCAAAAGCAGCGAGACCAGTTTCCAGGCTTTCATTTTGTGAACCCCCCAACGTTGTAGATCCTCGGTGAACGATACAAATTATAACATAAGCATAATCGATTGAACAGGGGCGCGGGCAAAAAAAGCGCGAAGGCGTAAAAACGTGCGATTTCTGCCAAAAGAACCGGCAATAAAAACGACCGGAAGGCCATGGCCTTCCGGTCTTTTTTAACGTTGCTTAGTTGATGATGAACGGCTTGATTTCTTCCATCAGGTCTTCGCAATCGTCGTTGTACACTTCCAGGGTGATGGGGCGCGAAAGGTCCAGGCTGAAGATGCCCAGGATGGACTTGGCGTCCACCACATGACGGCCGGCGCGAAGGTCGATGTCATAGGGGTGCCGATTGACGATGTTGACAAACGTCTTGACGTTTTCGGCCAAACTCAGCTTGATGTTGACAGCGCGCATAATCATACCTCACTTACATCCTCATTGAGTCCGCTGTCATCACTATACATCCCCCCTGTGCGACATTTCAAGTGGTATTGGGTCATTTACCAAGTTTTAATTTGTAAGGATATGGATAAATGTATGAGGCCTAAAAAAAGTTGTTGACACGCGTCTTCCAGTTTGCTATAATACCATTCGTCGGTCGGATGCGGCTGTCCAAGCGGCGTTCGGTTGACACCTTGCCGAATGGTGTAACGGTAGCACCTACGACTCTGACTCGTATTGTCTAGGTTCGAATCCTAGTTCGGCAGCCAGACATGCCTCCATGGTCAAGCGGTTAAGACGTCGCCCTCTCACGGCGAAAACAGGGGTTCGAGTCCCCTTGGAGGTGCCAACGGAAAGCCCCTGAAATCGTAAGATTTCAGGGGCTTTTGCTATGTCTGCGGAGGCGTGCCTGCGCGGCGCGCAGAAGAAAGAGGGCATAACAAACGCGCCGGAACCCTTTGGCTCCGGCGCCGCTCAGCTCATCGACAGAATTCCCCGGGGGTCTGATCGCTCCCGGCGCCGCTCTTATAAAGCATTCGGCGTATTGGAAAGCCTACCCCTTCTCAACCTTCACGGCCCGGCCCTCCCGGGCGGCGCGGTCGGCGGCGAAGATGGCGCGCATGGCCTTCACGGCCTCGTCGCCCTCGGCGAGGGAAGGCGTGTTGGTGAGGATGCTCGCAACAAAGGCGTCGATGACGCCGGTGGAGCGGCGCTGGCCCGCGGTCTGCTCCTCGTTGGTGGTGATCCTGTCCAGTTCGAAGCGCTCCACGGTGCCGTCCCGCCTTTCCAGGATCAGCGACTGGCGCGGATCGTCGTAGACGCGCAGCACGCCCTTCGTGCCGTAGATGCGGGTAGAGTTGTCCTCCTGGCCGTAGAACGTCCAGCTGACGCGCAATACGCCCATGCCGCCGCTCGACAGCCGCATGACGCACACGGCGTTGTCGTCCACCGAGATGGGCGCGCCGTCCGGGTATTTTTTGTCGAGGGTGTCCACGAAGGCGCTGACCTCGGTGATCTCCTGGCCCGTCAGGTAGTGGATCAGGTCGGCCTTGTGGATGCCCAGGTTCGCCAGCGCGCCGAAGGCGGCCTTGCTG
>JAEZTD010000013.1 GCA_023443705.1 Bacillota bacterium
CCGAATTTTTTCATCGAGCCGCCGCCGACCACCACGATCGCCTTTTTGCCCTTCAGGTTCTTCAGCTCCGCGATGGAGCCCTTGCCGTGATACAAATCCCTGGGCAGCGTAAATCTGGCCATACAAACGCCTCCTGATCTCATGTGGGCCGCGGGTGCACTCTTTTCCAACCGCCGCGATCAGTATAACAGCATCGGGGCGCGGGCGGAAATATCGATGCGGAATAAAGATATTCAGTTATCGATATGAGATTTTCGATTGTGTTTCCCTGGATTTTACGCCCCAGAAGACAAAAGCGCCGCAGTCCGGCCACCGCGCCATATAAAAAGCGGCATGATGACATGCCGCCGGGATATGCGCCGCGCGCAAATCGATGATGTTTTACAATTGAGGGGAGCGGTTCGGCAAACTCTAGCGGTACTCCTTGAAGGCCACCTTGTTCTTGGCCTCGTAAAGCTTGTCGATGAAATGGGTGTCCAGCTCCGTCAGCCGGTACTGCTTGGAATAAATCAGCACGTCCTTGTACCGGGGCGGGCCGGGGATGCAGCGGCGCTGGCGCAGCCGGAACCGCTTCAGGGTTTCCTCCGGGATCGGCGACACCCACAGAAACGTCTGCGGGATCTCTGCGAGCAGGTCGAACTGGGTGGATCGATCGTAGACATACACGTGTTTGACGGACTTGCCCAGGGGGCGCGGGCGGCTTTCCACCGTCTGAAGATATGGCACCACCGCGTCGCCGTGGACGATCTCGATCATATCGGCCAGGTCTTCCGGGCGAACCGCTTCAAGGGACGCCAGCGGGCTCTTGGCGGAGGTCAGCACCAAGTTCTCAAACTCCCATATAGGCTCGTAGCGCAGGCCCTTCTCGGTCAGGAAATCCAGAAAATAGTTTTCGTTGACCGTCTGGTAGCGGATGATGCCCAGCTGAAATTCTCCCCCGGCGACGCCCAGGATGGCCTGTACGGAGTTTGTCTCCTTGAGGCGCACCTCCATGTCCTTGTCAAACGACAGTTCGGATACGAATTTGACAAAACCTCCGGCGATGTAGCTGCCCCGGGGCATCGTCAGGCTGAACGCCTGCCGCCCGGGATCCGCCGCATCCCTGAGCGACTCCATCTCCCGCACCACGCCCAGGATGCCCTTGGCGCGGGTCAGGAACTCCACGCCCTTGGGTGTGGGCACCACGCCCCGGGGCGTGCGCTCAAAAATCGTAATGCCAAGGCCTTCCTCCAGTTCCCGGATGGCCTTGCTCAGGTTGGGCTGCGCCATGAAAAGGTTGTCCGCCGCCTGGGTGATCGACCCGGCCCGCTCCACTTCCACCGCATACTTCAGATGCAGCGTGTTCATGCCGCCATCCCTCCCAGAATACAATCTACCATTATAGAATACCCAATAATTCTGCCCTTGTCCACGGCAAAAATGTTGATTCTTGCCGCAGCATGCATTATTCGCCGGGGATTCTTGGCTTCTCCCCACCTCGCACCGTTCGGCGCACCGGAGAATTTTTCTGTCTTCACATAGGTTTCTCTTGCCTTTTGGCCGCGCGTGCGCTATAATATAAGGGTTTCTTGCGGCCGTGGTGCAATGGATAACATTTTCGACTCCGACTCGAAAGACTGTGGGTTCGAATCCCGCCGGCCGCGCCAAATCAAAAACCATCTATTGATAAACTCGATAGATGGTTTTTGCTATTCCGGAAACCCAGTAAATCCAGGCTTTTCAGGCATCGGCGGCATTCTTGCAATCTGTGACGGCGTCCTGTGGGTGTCGCTGCTGCCGTCGGGATTTAAGCCCTGTTTTCCTGACGTGTCATAGGCAAACCGTCAAACTTGTACACCCTTTTCGGGCATAGGTATTCAAATCTGACGGTTCAACTTTGGGGAAAGATCCTGTTGTTCAGAAAGGAGAGCTTCTTGATCGGTCCTCGTATCGCCGTTGGGCAAACACATAATTCCCGCCATTATCGGTAAACGCAGACCACACATAAAGCTCATCCGTTGCTACAACGGAACCGCCAAAGCCTATGCTGACCGCATCGCGCCGACCAAACATAAAGCTCATCCGCTGCTACACTTCCGCTCAACATAGCGCTGCTACGCCTCGCTCCGAATCGTCAGTCTTCAAACCTATGCAATGGAAAACCGGCTGACCAAGATGGCCAGCCGGTTTGCAGGCGTTTCGCCGCTATTACAGACAATTCGAAAAGGGTCGCGTCCTGTCTTCTTCCCACCATCCGAAGGCGATTCTGCCCGAAGCAGGCAACTCCGGCTGATCGATCAGCGACAGGTATACCAGGAAGGAGCCACCCGGTGGGAAGATCAGCTTGCCGTTCTCCGTTTCCACCACGGTGGTTTCGGGTTCACCCCTGCGCACGAAAGCCTTGAAACCCCCAACGGGCGCGTCGGTCACATCCGAAGCCAGCTGCAGCTGGACCTTCGGCACGGGCACGGGGCGGATCGCTGTGTTGGACGGCGTCACCGGCGCGGTGGAGTACGCGCCCGGCACGCTGGCATTGAACCAGAATTGCGCACGGAAGGGCGCCACAGAGATGTCCGTCACCGTCCAGACGTTGACATGAAGGTTTACGCGCGAGCCAATGGGGTTATAGAGCCTTGCCCAGGCGTTGGTGTTCTGACCGAAGCTCAGATCGTCTGCGTAGCCGATGAAATATCGGCCCTTTTCCGACTGATACAGTTCGATAGGGATGCTGACTGCCTTTGTCAGTGGCGGTGATAAAATGATA
>JAEZTD010000031.1 GCA_023443705.1 Bacillota bacterium
ATTTTGACCGCGTCATACACCCGGTAGACCATCTGAAGCGCCACCGGCAAGATCGCCGGGCCGGACAGCCCGCCGGTTTTGTTGGCGAGGACGGGCCTCCGGGTTTTCAGGTCGATCCGCATGCCGAGCAGGGTATTGATCAGGGAGAGCCCGTCCGCCCCCGCGCCCTCGCAGGCTCTGGCAATCTCCGCGATATCGGTCACGTTGGGCGAAAGTTTCATGTACACCGGCTTTTTCGTCACGGCCTTCACCGCCTTCGTGACGAGGGCGGCGCTTTCGGCGCTGGCGCCGAAGCTCATGCCGCCGCCGTGCACGTTCGGGCAGGAGATGTTGACCTCGATCAGGCCGACTGCGTCGGAGGCGTCGATCATCTCGCAGGCCCTTTGGTACTCCTCCACCGAGAAGCCGGAGATGTTGGCGATCACCTTTTTGTGAAAGAAGGCCTGAAGCTCCGGCAGTTCGTGGGCGAGCACGTGCTCTACGCCGGGGTTCTGAAGACCGACGGCGTTTAAGAGCCCCGAGGCCGTCTCGGCGATCCGGGGCAGCGGGTTCCCGAAGCGCGGGGCAAGGGTCGTGCCCTTAAAGGAAAAGCTGCCCAGGCGGTTGATGTCGTAGTACTGGTTGTATTCCACGCCGTAGCCGAAAGCGCCGCTGGCGGCGATCACCGGGTTGTCCAGCGTCCAACCGCTTAATGTCACCCGCGTGTCCACAGGATTTCCTCCCTTCGGAAGACCGGGCCGTCGGCGCAGATGCGCTTCGCGCCCAGCTTGGTTTCGCAGGTGCAGCCCATGCACGCGCCGACGCCGCAGGCCATACGGGCCTCGAAGCTGAACTGGCCGGGCAGGTCTACCGCATTGTACACCGCCCGGAGCATCGGCTCCGGGCCGCAGGCGGCCACATAGTCTCCGTCTAGTCCGGCGAGTGCGTCGGTCACATAGCCGCCCACGACGACGCGGGTTTCGCACAGCGATTCAAAGTCCGCTTTCATGAAGACCTCGTCCGGGGCGTTAAACCCCAGAAGCGCCACAGGCTTCTTCCCCAGCCGGACGAGGGCCTTCGCCAGCGCGTAGAGCGGCGGAACGCCGGAGCCGCCGCCGAGAAGAAGCGGCCTCTCGCCGAAGGCGTCCATGTCGTAGCCCCGTCCCAGGCCCACCATCGCGTCAGTCTCAAAGCCGGGCTCCCATTCGGCCATCGCCGCGGTGCCCTCCCCCACCACCTTGTACACCAGCGCGTAGCCGTTTTCGTCCCAGTCGCACAGCGACAGCGGACGCCTGAGGTAAAAGCCCGGCACCTGAAGGTGCGCGAACCGCCCCGGCGCGCAGCGCGCGGCATCGCCGGTGAGGCGCATCCGCATCACGCCGCGGGCGATTTTTTCGTTTTCGAGGACCCGGCTCAGCATCGAAACCCCTCCTTTTGCCATACCACTTCGCCGCCGACCATCGTCATGACCGCCTCGCCCTGAAGGCGCATGCCCTCAAATGGCGTGGCACGCCCGAGTGACAGAAACCTCTCCGGCTCGACCACCCACCCGCACGAGAGGTCGATTGCCGCAATGTCCGCCGCCGCGCCCTCCTCGATGCCGCCTGGGATGCCGAAGCGCCGCCGGGGCGCGAGGCACATGGCGTCAAGCAGCCGATAAAGGCTCAGCCGCCCCGGCAGCACCAGGCGGGTGTACAGCGCGGGAAACGCGGTTTCAAGGCCGACGATGCCGTTCAGGCTCTTTTCAAAGCCCCTGGATTTCTCCTCCCGCGAGTGGGGCGCATGGTCAGTGGCCACCATGTCGACGGTGCCGTCCGCGAGGCCCTCGATCAGCGCCTCCCGGTCCCTGCGGGTTCGGATGGGCGGATTCATCCGAAAGCGCCCGGAATCGATCACGTCTTCGTCTGAGAACATCAGGTAGTGCGGCGCGGTTTCGCAGGTGGCGTCGACGCCCCGCGCCTTGTACGCACGCATCAGCTCGACGGATTCCTTCGTGGACAAGTGGCAGGCGTGGTAGCGGCAGCCGGTTTTCTCCGCGAGGATCAGGTCGCGCTCCAGCTGCTTCCACTCGGCCTCCGGCGAATCCTTGGGGCAGGCGGTATCCTCGCAGTGGGCGATGATGGGCTTTTCGAGCCGCTTCGCCGCCCGCATGGCCCTTTCCATCAGCGCATCATCCTGTACGCCGAAGCCGTCGTCGGAGAACCCGGCGACAAAGGGCGCGATGGCCTCCATGTCGGAAAGCCCCTCCCCCTTCGTGATGCGGCCGCAGGGGATCACCCGGACGCGGGCGTCCCGGCGGATGAGGTCATGCTGTGCTTCCAGCCCAACCAGGGAATCCGGCGCGGGGTTCACATTGGGCATCGAAACCACCGCCGTCACCCCGGCCCGGGCGGCGGCCATCGTGCCGGACAGCACCGTCTCCTTATAAGAAAATCCCGGTTCTCGAAGATGTACGTGAACATCAACGAAACCGGGAATGATGAGACAATTATTCTTGTGATCGGGTTGACCGGAGGAAACACTGGGCCCAATGGCTTTGATCCGCCCGCCCTCCACCAATATCTCCAGCGATTGAAACGAGCCGCCGGGGAGGAAAACCATGCCGCGGATGCGCCTCAAAGCCGTCACCATCCTTCGTGTTATCCAAACCATTATAGGCTCGTCCGGCACCCCCGTCAACAAAGAAAACGTAAAATACGCGAAAAGACAGTCGGGTGCGGGCGCGACTTATGGCATGGCGCGGAGCCTTGCCAGAACGTCCGCCGGAATGGCCATGCCCTCGGCTGCGAGGTTGTCCTGAAGGTGCGCCGCGCTGGTCGTGCCGAAGACCGCGGCGCTGATGCACGGGTTGTCGAGCACGTACCGGAGGGCCACCTGCGCGCCGCTCATCCCATCCACTTGTTCGATAAAGCGGTAGGAAAACCCCTTCGCCAGCTGGTCGCGGAACCTTACGACGGCCCTCGCCAGGTACCAGACGTCCCTGGGGCGGGTAATTTTGAAGATTTTCCCGGAGTAGAGCCCATGGGCCAGGCAGCCGCCGGCGATGACGCCGAGCCCTTTGCCCCGCAAGACTTCAAGGTGCGGCTCCACGTCCCGGTTCATGACATTGTAGTTGAGCAGCACAAAGTCGAACTCCGCCTTTTCCTCGACGCGCCGGAGCACACTGCGGCCGGGGTTGCTGAGCCCAACCGCCCGAACCAGTCCTTCGGCCTTCAGGCCGTGGAGCGCCGCCATCGCCTCGTCCGTCAGGTGGGCAAGCGACGGGGTGTGAAACATGAACAGATCGAGATGGTCCACCCCCAGGCGCTCGAGGCTCATTTCGCAGCTTTCGCGGATCCAGGCGGGCGAAAAATCCTTGTAGTACCGGCCATACCCCTTGCTCCGCGTGCCGCACTTGGAGGAGAGCACAAGACCCTCCCTCGACCCGAGCGCACGGATCGCCCGGCCAAGCCGCACCTCGGCGTTGCCGCCGGAGTAGTTGTGGCCGGTGTCGAAGAGCGTCACGCCGGATTCGACCGCCTTCAGAAAGATGTCGATTGCGGTCGATTCACTGAACGAGCTCATGCCCCAATAGCTCGCGCAGCCCAGTCCGATCTGGGAGACCTCAATGCCGGTGTTCCCGAGCATGTTTTTCTTCATCGTCATGCGCTCCTCGCGGGCGCCAGCGTACATTTGGCGGCACCCGGTTTTCTTTTGATTGGTCGGATCACGCTTTCGCGCAAACGCCGGACCGGTAAAACGGGAACCGGCTGCGGCGTCCGAGGCCTATTCTACCACGGCGGGCGCCGAACTTCAACGGCGGCTTATCGAGGTCGTGGCATGGAAAGGGATAAGCCCTTCAATCGTCGCGGGGCCTTCCGGGGGATGACGGAATTATAATCTGCCGATCGATACGAAGAACAATGGGCGCAAAATCCATGGGAAGCACCCCATTCGCACCGCCTGTAAAACTTTTCGCTCCGGGTCCCATTGTTTAAAGTCCGTTCATAAATTATCGGAAATTGTCTGCTATGATAAGGCCAGAAACCAAAAGAGGAGGTTTTCGATAATGAAGAAAAAAGCGATTCGCATCGCAGCGCTTGCGGTGGCCCTGTCTGCCACAATGCTGGCCGGGGTCATGGCGAGCGGCGTCTTGGCCGAGAGCAACGTCCCCGAGACCTACACCGTGGCCCCCGTCACCATCAAGGACACTAACCCCGCCATCTACGTAACGCAGAAGACCGCAAACTCCGTGGTCGGCGTCATTACCAACAACGAAAACTGGGATCCTCAGACCCGGAAAACCTCCGAGGAGATGATCGCCCAGGGCTCCGGCGTGGTGATCGCGGAAGGCGGCTTCATCCTGACCAACAATCACGTCATCGAACAAGGCTCCAGCTTCAGCGTGCTGCTGCCCTCCGGCGACAAGGCGGATGCCACGCTGGTCGGCGCGGACGCCTCCACCGACCTCGCGGTCCTGAAAATCACCGACGAGGCGCTTGCTTCTGCTCTGGTGCCGGTTGAACTCGGCTCCTCCGGTGAGCTTGTGGTCGGCGAGACCGCCATCGCCATCGGCAATCCCGGCGGCGAGGTGCTGGCCAACACCGTAACCAGCGGCATCGTGTCCGCCCTTGAGCGCGAAGTGGCCGGCGACAACACCACCCGCGACGTCAAGTACATCCAGCACGATGCGCCCATCAACTCCGGCAACTCCGGCGGCGGCCTGTTCGACGTAAGCGGCCGGCTGATCGGCATCAATACCCTGAAGTACGCCGGCAGCCAGTTCTCAAGCGTATCCTTCGAGGGTCTGGGCTTTGCGATCCCGGTAGATACCGCCTACCCCATCGCCCAGGCGCTGATCAAGGACGGCAAGGTGATCCGCCCGCAGATGGGCATCACTGTCACCGACTTCACCGGCCCGGACGAGGCCATGAACAACTACCCGCCCTCCAGCGTCGTTGTCTACTCCGTGGCGCAGGGCAGCCCCGCCGAGAAGGCCGGGATGATGCAGTACGACTTCATCACCGAAATCAACGGCGAGCGCGTCAAGTCTCTGCGTGAACTGACCGGCGAACTTGACAAGCATAAAGCCGGAGACACCGTAGAGGTGACCGTTGTCCGCTACGCGAACCCCACCCAGTTTGTAAGCAGCAACCAGGCCAGCCAGGACGGCGGCAATTACAGCGACTACTACGGCAACTTCGGCGGCTTTGGCGGCGGCAACAACAACAACCGTTTCTTCGCCAA
>JAEZTD010000046.1 GCA_023443705.1 Bacillota bacterium
ATTCTGCATAGGTGGGGGTAGAGGCAATGCCGCTCACCTTATCGCCAACCTTGAACTGCGTAACCCCTTCGCCAACCTCGACAACCGTGCCGAGCGGCTCGTGACCCAGCGTCAGTCCCTCTGGGGCCTCTGCCCACGGGTGCCAGTCGCTCATGCACAGGCCGGTATACTTCACGCGAATCATGACGGTGCCGGGCAACGCCTTGAGGTCGGGCACATCTTTAATGATACTCTTGCGCGGGCCAACCATGAACAGTTGTTTCACGATAATATTCCCCCGATATTTCAATAGATATGCGGTACACTCACATTATATGATTAATTTCAGAACATGTCAACTGCAAATTTCATAATGATAGGAAACTTTCATTCCAGGCGTTAGGGGGAATGTTTGAAGGTTCTCTCGGCTTTCAGGCTATTTTATTTGACAAAACTATGAAAAATGGGTATTCTATGAATATGTCGGCAGCGCGAACGCGCCTGGCAGTGACGCGCTGTTGAGAAATGGGGATGACTTGTGAAAAAAACACGATTGCAAGATATCGCCGTGATGGCGAACGTATCTGCCGCGACGGTTTCTCGGGTGGTTCGTTCCAGCGGGTATGTATCCCAGGACAAGCGTCGCGCCGTGGAGGAAGCGATGCTCTCACTGGGGTATGTTCCTGTGGAAAGCACCGCGCCGGACGTGGCGCCCGCCTCCCGGGTCATCGGCCTTTTGACGCCGGACACGACGGCCAATATCCTATTTCCCCGGCTGGCGGACAGTGTGAACCATGTGGCGCTGGCGAACGGCTACAACATTATTTCGATCAACATGGACGGCAGCGAGGATTCGATTCAGCTTACTTCCTATATTAATACTTTCCGAACCTTCAATGCCTGTGGCGTCATTTTCAACGCGCTGGGTGAGGATATTGACTTCATGCCCATCCGGAAGTTCATCATGAACCTGCCCATCCCGGTGGTGATGATTGAGCGCGCGCCGGACATCTTCGGCATTAATAAAGTGCTCATCAACGCCCGGGAGGGAATCTTTCTCGCGGTGCAGTACATGGTGCGGCACGGCCACAAGCGAATCGCCTTTCTCGGGCCTGAGTACGCTGGGCGTGAGGTGGAGATCACGAGGATAACCGGCTTTAAAACCGCTTGCGAAACGCTGAACTGCGCGGCGACCAGCGTACACATCCCGGTAAGCGGATATCGGGTGGACGAGGGCTATCGGGCGATCAAGGCCTACTGCGAGGAGCATGAATGCCCCACCGCCATCATCAGCGCGGATGAATTGCTGGTGGGCGTCGGGCGTTACCTGTATGAGCGGGGGATTCGAGTGCCGGAACAGGTCTCCCTGATGGGACTAGATGATACACTGACCCGTTTCAGTGTGCCTGCCCTGACCTCGCTAGCTTTCCCTGAGCGTGAAATCGCCGAAAATGCGGTGAACATCATCCTGGAGGCACAGAAGGGAAAGGGCATGCCCAAGACCATATTGCTGTCGCCCAGCCTCGTGGAGCGAGACTCCGTCGCACGCCCGCCGTCAGCCTGATTCCTCGGATCCGCGGCGTTTCTCCCGGCGGCTTAGCCGCCGGGGATTTTTTGCTCAGAAGACCCTCAAAGCTTCTGGGCCACGCCGGCGTAGAGATCTCCTACAACCGGTACATCCACTTCTTTGAGGGCGAGATCGATGATACGCTCAGGCAGGCGGTGGGGGCGTGAGCGGGCTCAAAAAAGGCACAGGTATCGAGAAAGATGGAACAACTGTGGAGTTATTTTGACGATTAATTGCGATCGATTGACCCCGCACCCTCCCACCCGGTATAATGCAGTATGACACCCTGTCACATTCCTTTGTTTGGAGGCGTCCCCGTGCCGAGCCGGACATTTTTTAACTTGCCGGAGGAGAAGCGCACCAGGCTGATGAAATCCGTTCAAGCGGAACTGGCGCGCGTTCCGTTTGAAGCGGCGTCCATCAATCGGATCGTCCGAACCGCTGGCATCTCCCGCGGCAGCTTCTACCAGTACTTTGAGAACAAACAGGACATGCTGGATTACCTGCTCCGGGGTCATCGGGAGATGCTTTCGGAGCGCGCACTGAAAAGCCTTCGGCAAAGCGGCGGAGACTTGTTCAGGATGCTTCTGGATATCTTAGAATATATCTATGAAATCGCCTCTGACAAGGAGAATGGGAGGCTGTTTCTAAACCTCTTCTCAGACATCAAGATCAATTCCGCCTTTCTGGAGCAGCGCGCCGGCGGCGATCCATTGGGGATCGGGCGGGATGATTTGCGCCGCCTTGTGAACACGGCGGCGCTGGACATACGAGGCGACAATGACTTTGAGGACATGCTGGGCGTGCTGCTGCCGCTGACTGGGGAAACCTTTGCGCAGGTATTCATTGCCCCCTCGGCTTACGCGAAGCACCGAGCGCAATATAAGGCGCGGCTGGAACTCATCAAACGCGGCTTCATAAAGGAGAAGGGCGGGCCATGTTCGGATACATCACCGTGAACGAAAAAAAGCTGCCCGAGGCGGAGCGGGCGCGTTACCGGGCGCATTACTGCGCGCTGTGTGGCGCGCTGGGCGCACGCTACGGCGGCGCGGGCCGGGCGCACCTGTCCAGCGACATGACGTTTTTGGCAATGCTTCTCTCTTCGGTCTACAATCTCACGGAGACCAAAGGAACGCTGCGCTGCGCGATGAACCCGCTGAAGCGGCAATCCCTGGCTGAGACGGAGGCCATGGCCTACGCCGCGGACATGAACGCGATCCTGGCCTACTATCAGTGTCTGGATGACTGGAACGATGACCGCAACCCCGTCGCGCTCATGAAAAGCCGGGCGCTCGTAAAGTTCCTGCCGGGCATTCGCTCGGCGTACCCCCGCCAATCGTCGGCGATTGAGGAGGCCCTCTCGAGCCTCGGCAAAATGGAGCAGGCCGGCGAAACAAACCCAGATCTTCCGGCCAATTGTTTCGGGAACCTGATGGGCGCGCTGTTTGTCTGGCGAGAGGATGATCAAGCGCCAAAGCTCTACCGGTTGGGCGCAGCCCTCGGCCGTTTTGTCTACCTGATGGATGCGGTGAACGACCTGAAGGCGGACATCCGGCGGCAGCGCTACAACCCGCTGGTCATGATGCTGGAGGCGGACTACACGCCGATGCTCACCATCCTACTGGCCGAGTGCGTCGCTGCATTTGAAGACCTGCCCGTCCGGCGGGACCGGATCATCCTGGAAAATCACCTGTACGCTGGCGTCTGGCAGAAGTACCGCGCACGGGGCACAAAAGGGGAAGCATTGTATGGATCCCTTCAAGGTATT
>JAEZTD010000084.1 GCA_023443705.1 Bacillota bacterium
GGGCGATTTTTATCGGGAGGAATTTTCATGGCGAAGCCCACGTTTTACATCACGACCCCCATTTACTACCCCAGCGACCGTCTGCACATCGGCAACACCTACACCACCGTCGCCGCCGACGCCATGACGCGCTTTAAAAAACAGACGGGCTACGACGCCTATTTCCTGACCGGCACCGACGAGCACGGCCAGAAGATCGAGCGCAAGGCCCAGGACGCCGGCAAGACGCCCCAGGCCTTCGTGGACGAGATCGTGGATGGCATCAAGCAGCTCTGGACGGCGATGGGCATCGAATACGACGACTTCATCCGCACCACCGACGAGCGGCATGAGAAGGCCGTGCAGAAGATCTTCCGCCGCTTCTACGAGCAGGGCGACATCTACAAGAGCGAATACGAGGGCCTGTACTGCACGCCCTGCGAGTCCTTCTGGACGTCCACCCAGCTCAAGGACGGCTGTTGCCCGGACTGCGGCCGCCCCGTGGAAAAGACCCGCGAGGAGAGCTATTTCTTCAAGATGTCGAAGTACCAGGACTGGCTGATCGACTACATCGAGACCCATCCGGACTTCATCCAGCCCACCTCCCGCGCCAACGAGATGCTTTCAAACTTCCTGCGCCCCGGCCTTCAGGACCTGTGCGTCAGCCGCACGTCCTTCAAGTGGGGCGTGCCGGTGGACTTCGATCCGAAGCACGTGGTCTACGTGTGGATCGACGCGCTTTCGAACTACATCACCGCCCTCGGCTACGGCTCGGACGACGATTCGCTCTTTCAGAAGTACTGGCCCTGCGACGTACACCTGATGGGCAAGGACATCATCCGCTTCCACACCATCTACTGGCCGATCATGCTGCACGCGCTGGGGATCCCGCTTCCGAAGCAGGTGTTCGCCCACGGCTGGCTGATGTTCGGCCAGGACAAGATGAGTAAATCCAAGGGCAATGTGGTCTACCCGCTGCCCCTCGTCGAGCGCTTCGGCGCGGACGCGCTGCGCTACTACCTTCTGCGCGAAATGCCCTTCGGCGCGGACGGCAACTGTACGCTGGAGACCATCCTGACCCGCATGAACGCCGACCTCGCCAACGATTTGGGCAACCTCGTCTCCCGCACGGTGGCGATGATCGAAAAGTACTTTGACGGCGTCGTCCCCGCCCCCGGCGAAGAGACGGAGCTTGAAGCGGCGCTGAAGGAGAAATTCCTCTCGCTGCCCGGCATCTATGAAAAGCGGATGAACGAATTGCAGTTCTCCGTGGCGCTCAGCGAGATCTGGAAGCTGGTGGGCGAGCTCAACCGCTACATCGACCAGACTACGCCGTGGATTCTCGGCAAGACCGAGGAGGGCAAGGAGCGGCTGAAGACCGTGCTCTATACCCTCGCCGAGTGCGTGCGCGGCGTCGCCACCCTGATCGAAGCCGCCATGCCGAAGACCCCCGAGCGCATCTTTGAACAGCTGGGCGTGACCGATCCCGCCCTCAAGGCATGGGAGAGCCTTGCCACCTACGGCGGCCTCGTGCCCGGAACCGTGGTCAAAAAGGGTGAGGCGCTGTTCCCCCGCATCGACGTGGCCAAGGAGCTGGCGGAGCTATCGCCGAAAAAAGAAGAGGGCCAGCCGGAACCCAAGCCCGAGCCGAAGGCCGAGGCCAAGGCGGCGCAGCAGGAGGGCGGCGCGCCCGAGACCATCACCATCGACGACTTTGCGAAGGTTGCGCTCCGGACCGCGAAGGTTCTCGCCTGCGAAAAAGTCGAGAACAGCGACAAGCTCTTAAAGTCCACGCTCCAGGTGGGGGACGAGACGCGCATTGTGCTGTCCGGCATCGCCAAATACTATACGCCCGAGGAGATGGTCGGGAAGACCGTCGTGCTGGTTTCGAACCTCGCGCCCCGCAAGATGCGCGGCGTGATGAGCCAGGGCATGATCCTCTGCGCCGAGGCCGAGGACGGAACGCTGAAGCTGGCCACCATCGAGGGCGGCTTTGCGAGCGGCCGGGAGATCCGCTGATGAACCTGTTCGATACCCACTGCCACCTGACGGACGAGCGCTTCCAGGGCGACTTCGACCAGGTGCTAGAGCGCATGAAGGAGGCGGCGGTCAGCTTCGCGGTGGTGGTGGGCGAGGCGTCGGACGAGACCGACGCCCCGGATGCCTTGAAATTGTGCGAGGTCCACGAGCACTTTTACGCCGCCGTCGGCGTGCACCCGCACGTCGCTTCCGAATGGAACGGCGAAACCGCCGCGCGGCTCGAGGGCTTTCTCAAGCACCCGATGGCCGTGTGCCTGGGGGAGATCGGCCTTGATTTCCATTACGACCTGTCGCCCCGGGAGAAGCAGGTCGAAGCCTTCGAGGCGCAGCTGGACATGGCGCTTTCACTGAGCAAGCCCGTGGCGCTCCACATCCGGGAGGCCCACGGCGAGGCGACGGAGATCCTGCGCGCCCGCTTTAAGTCCGGACGGCTTCCCGCATGCGTTCTGCACTGCTATTCCGGCAGCTGGGAGAGCGCGAAGGGGTATCTCGCAATGGGCTGCTACATCTCGCTGTCCGGCTCCGTCACGTTCAAAAACGCGCCGAAGCTGCACGAGGTGGCGGTGAAAACGCCGATGGACAGGCTGCTGGTCGAGACCGACTGCCCCTACCTCGCGCCTGAGCCGATGCGCGGGCGCCGCAATGAGCCATCCTTTGTCGCCCACACCGCGAGGCGGGTGGCGGATCTTCGGGGAATGGATTTCGAAGCGCTGGCCGACGCGACCACTGAGAACAGCATCCGGTTTTTCCGCCTGAACGCATAGCGGCGCGTGAAATCCCGCACATTTTTCACAGGAGTGTTTGAAAC
>JAEZTD010000178.1 GCA_023443705.1 Bacillota bacterium
CAGGAGGGCGCGGCCTTTGCCGACGCCATCGAAGGCGCGCGCATCTTCGAGCCGATTCACGGCAAGATGATCCGCGTCGGCGTCATGGCCGGTCAGACGGAGACGGTCATGGAGCGGCTGGCCGAGACCTATCAGGATGAGGTGGACGACGGGATCCGGCGGTTGGTTTCGGCCATTGAGCCGACGCTGGTGGCGATCATGTCAATCGTCATCGGCGGCATTCTGCTCTCGGTCATGCTGCCGCTGGCGAGCCTGATGTCGTCGCTTGGGTGACGGTATGCGTCAGCATCTTTATGATAAGCGGCCAAAGGGCAATTTGCGGGGGCTGATCGTGACGATGGCCGCACTCTTTGCCGCGATGCTCGTCTTTGTCTGGGCTGTCGGCGTGGCCGGGGCACAGTCGGACGCCGAGCAGGAGGCGCAACTTCGCGAGGCCATCCGGCGGGCGATGGTCACCTGCTACGCCACAGAGGGGCAATATCCGCCTTCACTGGATTACTTGACAAAAAACTACGCGCTCGCGTTTGACGGCGACCGGTTCATCGTCTCCTATGATGCGTTCGCGTCCAACATCATGCCGACGGTCTCGGTTTTGAGAAGGGATGATGGCGCATGAACGTTCGTTTGCGCAGGGACCACAGCGTCAGCGGCCTGTTCGCCTTTGTACTGGTTGGGCTGTTTACGCTTCTCGCGCTTACGATCGTCCTGGCGGGCGTTCGCTCCTACCGGGCAATGGGCGATTCCGCGCGGCTTGTAACCCAGGAGCGCATCGCGCTGGGCTACGTCAGCGGCAAATTGCGCGGCAGCGGAGACCGGAACAACGTATCCTTCCGGGAAGAACAGGGGGTAAAGCTCCTGGTGATCCGGGAACAGGCGGATGCAGAGACCTATGAAACGCGCATCTATTCGGCGGGCGGCATACTCCGCGAGCAGTTCTGCGATGCCTCCGTTCCTTTCAGTGCGGACGATGGCGAGCAGATCGCCTCGCTGCCTGGCTTCACCTTTTACGGGGAGGGCGCGCGGATAATCCTTCGCGCGCATCTGTCCGACGGCACCGTCGCCGTGACGAGCGTCGCGCTGCGCGCCGGGGAAGGGGGCGGAACGGATGCGCTATAAGGGCAATCTCGTGCTTCTTGAGCTCCTGATCGCGCTGACCTTCTTCGCGGTGTCTGCGATGATCGCTTCGGGCGTGCTGGCCCGGGCCCACCAGATCGGCCTCGACAGCCGACGCACCACCGAAGCGCTGTTCATTGCCCAGGATTGGGCGGAGCGCATTGCCGCTTCGGACGATCCCGCTTCGCTGATCAAGGCCGCCGGGACTGCGGCGGAGGATGGCTACGCGATCGAGCAGGACGGCTACACCGTGTACGCGGCCATCACACGCGAGGAGGAGGAAGCGGGTGCCCTCTACGACATCCGCCTGACCGTCTCTGCGAAGGGTAGGGAGTTTATCACGCTGCCGGCCAGCCGGTACATCCCTGAGGGGGTGGCGCCATGAATCGGCCCAAGCAGGAATACCGGGTCGGCATCGGCACATCGACGATGCTCACCATCTTTTCAGTGCTGTGCGTGGCGACGCTGGCGCTTCTGGCGATGTCCGGCGCGCGGGGCGATGCGGCGCTGACGGGCCGCGCAGTGGCAATGTCCGAGGCATATTACCAAGCTTCCGACCGCGCGCAGCGGGTGCTGGGGCAGGTGGATGGAATCGTCCGGAACGCGGCCACGTCGGGTTCCGGCCGGGAAACGTTCGAGGCGGCGCTGTCCGGGCTCGAGGTGGCAGGAGTCCCGCTGGATTTCGACGGGGAGACGGTCTCCTTTACGGTGGACGCGGGCGGCGGACGGGTGCTGTCCGTGGCCGTTAGGCCCAATGAAACCAAACCGTATTGTACGGTTGTGCGCTATGCGCTGATCGGCGGTGAGTTGTGGACGGGCGAAGACCGGAACCTGAACCTTTTCAACTGACGCATGGGGGAACATTTGTGGAACTGATCAACCTTCTCAAGGCGGCGGTGGAAAAGGGCGGCTCGGACGTTTACCTCGTGCCGGGCGCGCCCGCGACGGTGAAGACCGGAACCGTCATGCAGCCGCTGATGGATGAAAAATTAAACATGAACCACACCCGCGCGCTAATTGAAACGGCCTATCAGCTTGCGGGAGGGCGCGCGGTTTCCCGGCTTACCGAGACGGGCGACGATGATTTCTCCTTCTCCGTGCGGGACGTAGGGCGCTTTCGCTGCAACACCTACATGCAGCGGGGTTCACCGGCGGCGGTACTCCGTGCGGTGCCCTTCGGCTTGCCGGACTACAGGGCGCTGGGCATTCCGCAGGTGGTCATGGACCTTTGCGTGAAGAAGCGCGGCATGATTCTGGTCACGGGGCCGGCCGGCAGCGGAAAGTCCACCACGCTGGCCTGCATGATCGACCGAATCAATCGGGAGTCCGACAGCCACATCATCACGCTGGAGGACCCGATCGAATACCTGCACCCGCACCGAAGGTCCATCGTCAGCCAACGGGAGATCGCACTGGACGCGACGGATTTTGCCCGCGCGCTGCGCTCCGCGCTCCGACAGGCGCCGGACGTGATCCTTCTGGGCGAGATGCGGGACTACGAAACCATTCACACCGCGCTGACGGCCGCGGAGACGGGGCACCTTCTGCTTTCGTCGCTGCACACACTGGGCTCGGCCAAGACCATCGACCGCATTGTGGACGTGTTTCCGGCCGCCCAGCAGGCGCAGGTGCGCGTGCAGCTTTCGATGGTGCTCTTGGCGGTGGTCTCCCAGCAGCTGATCCCCACGGTGGACGGCGGCCTTGCGCCGGCGATGGAGGTCATGGTGGTCTCGCCCGCCATCTCCAACATGATCCGGGAGGGCAAGGGCCACCAGATCGACAACGCGATTTATGCGGGTGGCGCACAGGGCATGATCTCAATGGACGAGGACATTCTCAGGCTATTTCGCGCGGGGCGCATCACGCGAGACTTCGCGCTTTCATATGCGATCAACCCGGATATCATGGGCAAAAAAATCTAGCGCGCCAATCGGAAGGGGGGCCTCCATATGGAGGGAAAACACCGGATTTCGATCAGAATGCTGGGAAAATTTGATGTGCTGGTCGATGAGCAGAGCGTTGAAAAACAGCTTGCCAAGACCAGAAAGGGTACCCGGCTTCTGCAATACCTCGTGCTCAGGGGCGGCGAGTCCGCGCCGAATTTCAAACTCTACGAGGTACTGTGGGAAGACGAGCAGAGCTCAAACCCGGAAGGCGCGCTGAAAACCCTCGTCAGCCGCACCCGCGCGATCCTCTCCGAAATCGCGCCGGAGCTGGGCGCGGCAATCATCACCGAGCGCGGCTCCTACCGCTTCAACATCCATGCCGGCATTGAGGTGGATACGCTGGAATTCGACCGGTTGGCCGCAGAGCTGAACGACCTCTCCGCGCTGGATGATTCGGTCCACCAGAAGTTCAACCGGCTTCTGTCGCTGTTCCAGGGGGATTTACTGCCCGGCCTCGAGCAGGAGGACTGGGTGGTGTCGCGCAGCGTGTACCTGCACAGCCAGTATTTGAAGCTGGTCTACAACTACCTGGACCTCCTGAAGGAAGCGAAGGACTTTGAGCGCATGATTCACGTATGCCGGCTGGCGCTGGACGTGGACGTGTTCGACGAGCGGCTGCACCTGGCGCTGATGAACGCGTTGATCCGCACCAACCGCAACAACGAAGCGCTGATCCAGTACAAGCACGCGACGAACCTGCACCTTCGCTACCTGGGCATGCAGCCGCCGGAGGCCATTCAGGAGTTCTACAAGCAGATCCTGAAGGCCGGCAAGACGCTGGACATGGACATCGACGCCATCCGCAAAGAGCTGACCGAGTACGGCAGCCAGCGCGGCGCGTTTGTGTGCGAGTACGCGGTCTTTAAGGAGATCTACAACCTGCAAATGCGCAACCTCGAGCGCATGGGCTCCACGATGTTCATTGCGCTGATCATGATCACGTCCATCGGCAGCAATCCCTTGGAGCCGATGCGCCTCAACGACATCATGCAGACGCTTCAGAAGACGCTGGTGGGGAACCTTCGAAAGGGTGACACCATCACCCACTTCAGCGCCTCGCAGTACGCGCTGCTTCTGCCGCTGGTCAACCACGATACCGGCAAGATGGTGCTGGAGCGGGTTAAGCGCGCGTTCTACAAGGCGTGCCCCAATTCGGCGATCATGTTCTCGTACCGCATGGGCCCGATCACTTCCGGCGCGCCCCAGCGGGGCGGGATCCCGAAACCCGTGCAGTAAAGAAAAGCAATTTGAAACGCCGGAACCACTTTTTGAACGGTTCCGGCGTTTTGCATCCCTCAGGGGAGATCAGTAGATTACGATCTTGCAGCCCGCCTTCAGGCTCTTCAGCACCTTGATCATCACGCTTTCGGGGATCGCGATGCATCCCGCGGTATACTTGTTGGAGCCGGTGCAGTGCAGAAAGATGCAGGAGCCCTTGCCGGCGGTGCCGGAGGCGTTGTAATCGATGAACGCGGCGTAGTTGTAGACGCCTTTGTAGTTGATGAGGTATTCGTCGGAGCTGGTTCTGGCGCGGCTTGTCAGCCGCGTGTCGATCAGCCGGTTGTAGTATTTGGAGCCGGAGGTGCCGCACCAGTAGTGGTACTTGGTCACCTTCACGTAGTCAAGGCTCGTGCCGGGGTTGGACTTGATGCCAAAGGGCGTTTTCAGGTTGAATGTACCGGTGGGCGTCTTCTTGTCGCCCTCCTTGGTCTTGCCGATGCCGTTCCTGCCCACATAGGCGGTGGAGGACAGGGTCTGCCGCCAAATGCCGTCCGAGCCCTTTTCGTGCATGGTCAAGGTGGCGGTGGAACCGCTCTTGTACTTGACGACGACCAGCTGGTCGCTGGTCTTTGCGGCCGGAAGATCCGCCGCGAAGCTGTTTGATTCGGTCGGCGTGGGTTCGGTAGAGAGGTTGGGAAAGGTGATGTCCTTGCCCGCGGGGCTGATAGAAAGCCCGGCGGAAGGGTAGCCCTTCTTGGAAAGCGTAGCGGCCGAAGCGGTCTTGTAGCCCGCGTCCAGCAGCTTCAGGATGGAGACATCGGCCATCAGCTGGCCGTTTTTCTGGTATACCCGCGCCTTCAGCGCCTTCTTTTTACCGTCCACTTTGGCAAAGCTGTAGCCGGAGGCCACCACAACCCGAGACTTTTTTGCGCCTTCCATGTACATGCGCTTGCCGCCGTGGGAAGTGGTGTATTCAACGGACAGCGCCTTACAGACCGTCCCCAGCGGGATGGTCACGCGGCTGCCGCTTTTTCCGACGTAGCCGGTGGATGACGTAAGCGCGATGCGCTCGCCGCTTACAACCAAAGACACCTTAGGCAGGGTGGTCGCGGCGCTTGCGGGCATCGCGAGGATGATTAAAAGCGCCAGAGTCGCTTTGATCAGTTTGCGCACATAAATCCCCTCCGGGTCTAGTATACCACGTCGGGGACGAGGTGTAAATAGAGTATGACGAATTTATTACAAAACGAAACAAACTATGCTGTTCACCGGATTTTTCATGCCGGATTTGAATCGAGCCGTTCGTTGAGCTTTTCGTAGACAGGGCGCATCCACGGCTCGGAGCAGGTGGTCACCGCGTCTGACAGCGGGAACCAGGCTACGCCCCGGTTCTCATCGGGCTTGATGGCGAGATGGTCGGATTCGTCCGCCTCCAGAAGATAAGTCAGGTTCAGGTGCAGGTGCGCGGGCACATACTTGCCGCGCTTTATGTGGGGGTTGACCGTCAGCGTCTCCAGCGAATATACCCCGGGGCGCAAAAGCCGCACCCGGGCGCCGGTCTCCTCCTCGGCCTCGCGCAGCGCGACCCTTAACAGGTCCTCCTCGCCGTCGGCGTGTCCGCCGGTCCAGGCCCAGGAGTCGTACAGGTTGTGGT
>JAEZTD010000190.1 GCA_023443705.1 Bacillota bacterium
GAGGAAGGCGACGAGCATCAGCGCGTCCACGATCCACATCAGCCGCGTCCGGCTGTCCGCGGTGCGCAGTTTTACCGTCACGCGGCGGATCCACTCGAAGTTCAGCCCCTTGTGGACGAAGAACACAGCGATGAGCAAAAGCCCGCCAATCTCGTGAAACGCAAGGCCCAGCGCCTGCTTTCTGTACATCAGCGCGATCACCACGATCATGAGGACATCCAGCGCGACTTTGACAACCGTTTTCTTCTTCATTCGGTTCACTCCTTGTACGCCCATTTTCCCACGATTATTTGAGACCGGCGTGAACAAAGCGTGAACGGAACCGCGTAAAACGGCGGCGAGGACGCTAATTTCTTGCGCGATAAAGCGCTCGCGATGCGTGATTCGCGGGCGCTTTTGGCGGGTTTCAATGGGTGGCGAAGCGTCAATACTTTCTGCTGTAGTAGAACCACAGCCCGGCTTTTGTAAACGCGATGAACGACGCGACCATCAGAAGCGTAAACCCGACGACCTCCTGCCCCGCGAAAAGGAGGCCCATGCCCGCGAACAGCACAACCCCCATCACAAATTTGAGCGCCCAGCCGCCGGTCTTAGTTTGGATCATCAGGTAGCGCTCGTCATGCTCCTGGACGTACATTTCCTTTAGTTTTGCGTCGTCCTTCAAAACCTTCCACATCCGAACAATCCGAACGATCATGACGGCCGCCATCGCGAAGAAGATGCCCGAGTACATCCCCGTTGAAAAGTCGCGCATGTGCGCATCGCTGCCGATGGACCGAAGATAGCCATAGACGCCCGCCGAACCGATGAAGACCAGCGCGCAGGCCGCGCAGACGATTAAGACGACCATCCTCCGCTTGACCGCGTTGCGATATTCCGACATTTCATTCAACCTCCACATCCGAAAAATCAAAGACCTCTTCAATCTGCAGCCCGAAGTGCTTGGCGATCTTGTAGGCCAGAACCAGAGACGCCGTGTACTTGCCCACCTCCAGCGAGGTGATCGTCTGGCGCGTGACGCCCACTGCCTGTGCCAGCTCTTCCTGTGAGAGCTTTCGCTGCTTGCGCAGTTCCGGTATCCTCGTGCGCATCTGCCCACTCCTTTCCAACCATCATGCATAGCGTGCTTTACATTTTTAGCATAGCGTGCTTTGCGATAGATGTCAAGCGCGCTTTGCAAATCTGCGTTGTTAAGTATTGCGTACAGACGCGAGGGCGAAGAAAAAGGCCCGCGCTTGGCGGGCAAAAGCCTTGGCATAGAAAACTATGAGGTGTTTCTTCCCGGCGACATGCGCGGACGAAGGGCAGAGAACCTCGTCGTCTACTTCAATCGTTCCCGGCGACATGCGCGCCGGGAACGGTTTCTGTAACCAGTGCGAACACTGGTTGAAGAAACGATTCCTCAAGTCAGCGAGCCGCCCGAAATCCAAAGGATTTCAGGCGAGCGCAGAGGAGCCCTCTGCGGGAAAAGACGCGAAGCGGATTTTCCCGCCTTTTAGCTGCTCGTTCTCGCAACCAGTTCCACATCCATGACCCGGCACTCGTAAGGGGTTTCCTGTCGGCCTTCGATGCGGCGCAGCAGAAGCTCCGCTGTGTGGCGGGTTTCGGCCTTTTTGTCGGCGGAGATGGAGGTGAGTCCGAAGGGTATGCACATGTGCGAGAGGATGTCGTCAAACCCGGCCATGCGCACGTCCTCCGGGATGCGAAGCCCGTGCTCCTGAAGCCAGCAGGCGGCTTCCAGCGCCATCAGGTCGCTGAAGGCGAAGACGCCATCAAAGCGAAGGCCTCCAGCGCTCAGTTCGTCCAGCGCGCGGCGCACGCTGCCCGCCATCGACGACGGCACGCTGCGCTCCACCGGCGTGAGGCCGGCCTCCCGGAGCGCGTCCCGGTAGCCGCGGCCCCGCTCCCGCGCCGAGGAGATTATCTCCGGGCCGTTGAGGAAGAGAATCCGGCCGCAGCCCCGGTCGATCAGGTGGCGGGTGGCGATCAGCGCGCCCTTGTAGTCCGCCCAGACCACCGCGTCCCGCTCGAGATCCGGAAACGCGCGGCCGGACAATACGTAGGGCACGTGGTGCTGGTCCATGAGATCGAGGGCTTCGCGCCCCTTCTGGCAGGGGCAGAGCACCACGCCGTCCACCTGGCGGCTGATGGCGGTGCGCACCGCCCGGCGCTCCAGCGCCTCGTCCTCGTCGGTGTTCAGGATGAGCACCTGGTAGCCGTGGCGGCGCAGTTCCTCTTCCAATTCCCGGATTTTGATGGCGAAAAGCATGTTGGAGACGTCGCCGAAGATCAGCGCCACCGTGTGGGTGCGCCCCGAACGCAGCGAACTGGCCACCACGTTGTGGACGTAGCCCATCTCCCGGGCGACCTTGCGGATGTGGTCGCGGGTCTCCTGCGCGACGGAGGTGGAGTTACGCAGCGCCTGGGAGACCGTGTTGGCCGTGTAGCCGGTGCGCTCCGCAATGCTCTTGAGCGTCGGCAGGCCGTCCTTTGTTTTCAGTCGAGCCATGTTGCTCCTCTTCGACGCCGCGCAGCGCGCGGTTATTTTAATGTAAATTATAGCGCGTTTTGCCCATTTGTCAAACGGTGGCCCGACGGCACGGGGTTTTGTTGAAAACGTGGTTGCGCATAAGGCCGAAACGTACAATAATATTTAGAATATCCTATTGAATTATCGATAATATGATGCTATACTCTGCGTATTGACAGGGGCGTTAACGCAAAGGAGAACCGATGGCTGCGGGCGTTGTGTTTGACATTGAGGAGTTTGCGGTCTACGACGGGCCGGGCATCCGGACGGTGGTCTTTCTCAAGGGTTGTCCGCTCAGGTGCCGGTGGTGCCACAACCCGGAGAGCTTTTTGAAAAAATCGCAGCGGCTGAAGAGCCGCGATTTGTGCGTGAATTGCGGCACCTGCCGGGCGGCATGCCCGAAGGGGCTGGACAGGGACGCCTTCGGGGCATCCCGTGAAGATGACCGCGCGGGCGTCCGGGTGGGCGATTCGGAAGCGGCGCGGGGTGAGGAACGGGATAGAGAGGCCGGATGGGAGAGCGACGCTCATGGGGCGCGGGGTGCGGAACGGAGCGGAGAGGCCAGCCGGGAACGCGGGGCGCGCGGCGCCTGCGAGGCGTGCGACGCCTGCGAGGCGTGCGACGCCTGCGGGGAATGCGTCAAGGCGTGCCCCAGGGGCGCGCTGCGCATCGCCGGGCGGGAGATGACGGCGGCGGAGGTTTCACGGCGGGTTTTGAAGAACGCGCGGGCGCTCACGATGAGCGGCGGCGGCGTGACCTTCTCCGGCGGCGAAGCGCTGATGCAGCCGGATTTCGTGATCGAAGCGCGGGCGCTGATGAGGGGTCTCAACGCGGCCATAGAAACTTCCGGCTATGCAGAGGCCGAGGTGTTCCGGCGCGTCGTCCAAGAGATGGACCTGGTGTTGATGGACGTCAAACTGGCCGACCCGGCGGCGCACAAAAAATGGACCGGCGCGGATAACAGACTGATCCTTGAAAACCTCGCGTGGCTGAAGAATTCCGGCATCCCGTTCCGGGCGCGTGTGCCGCTGATCCCGACGGTCACAGACGTTCGGGAAAACCTCGCCGCGATCGCGCGGCTTCTGGACGGCGCAAAAAACCTCGAGCGGGTGGAACTTTTGCGCTACAACCGCGCCGCGGGCGCGAAATACGCCCAGACAGGGCTTTTTTACAAACCGGACTTTCCCGAGGATCAAACGCCAGACGCCTGGGCGGAACCATTTACGAAGCGCGGCATGGAGGTCATCACACTATGAACGAGCACCTGAGAAGCCTTTCCCCGGAGGAAGCCGGGGCCATCGAAGAAGCCATCCAGAACCCTAAGCTGACGCTCGCCCAGCGGGCGGCGCTCAGGCTGAAGCTGTTTTTGGAGAACGAGCGGATTGTGAAGAACCCCGGCGAGCGCATCCATGCCTGGCGGACGCTTGAGCGCTTTCCCGACATCTACGCGCCCGGCGAGCGCGAAAGGCTCCAGGCCGGGCATCACGTCCACGAGCAGGGCCGGATTTGCAACATTTCCTCCGACTGGGGCGACGTGCTGCGCGGCGGGCTTCTGCCCCGACGCGAAAAGGCGACGGACGAGGCGAAGGCCGCCATCGACGCAGTGGTCGCCTACGCCGACCGGTACGGCGACGAGAACCTCTCCCGAGCCATCCGAACCGGCGCGGCGGGTTACCTCGAGGCGCTGAACGCTTTTAGAATCCTGCACTTTGCGCTTTGGGCGTCAAACGTCTACCACAACACCGTCGGCCGGTTCGACCAGTACATGTGGCCGTTCCTTGCCGCCGACATGGAAAAGGGCATGACCGAGGACGAGGCGCTCGATCTCACGAGCGAATTCTTCCTGTCCTTCAACCGAGACAGCGACCTGTACATCGGCATGCAGCAGGGCGACAACGGCCAGAGCCTGATGCTGGGCGGCTGCGACCGCGAGGGGAAGAGCGCCGTCAACCCGCTGACCGCGATCTGCCTCAGGGCGAGCCTTAGAAACCGGCGCATCGACCCAAAGATCAACCTCAGGGTGGACAGAGACACGCCGCTATCCCTCTACGAACTGGCCACCGAGCTGACAAAGCAAGGGCTGGGCTTCCCCCAGTACGCGAACGACGACGTGGTGATCCCCGCCCTCGTCCAAATGGGCTACGACATCGAGGACGCGCGGGACTACACCGTCGCGGCCTGCTGGGAGTTCATCATCCCCGGCGTCGCGGTGGACATCCCCAACATCGGCGCGGTGTCGCTGGCGGGGGTGGTGTCCAAAGTGATCCGCGAAAACCTGGCCGGGTGCGAGACGTATGAGAACCTGATGGAAAAGGTGCGGGCGGCCATCCGTGAGGACGCGGCGGGTACGATGGCGGCGCTTTCGCCGCTCTTCATGGAGCCCGCGCCGTGGCAGACCGCGCTGATGGCCGATGTTTCCCGCGATGTGAGCGAGGGCGCGAAGTACCAGAACTACGGCTTCCACGGCACCGGCTTCGCTACCGCCGTCGACCAGCTGGCCGCCGTGAAGCGGTACGTGTTCGACGAGAAAACCATCTCGCCCCGGACGCTGATCGACGCGCTCGAGGACAATTTTGAAGGGAACCCCGGCCTCGGGCGGATGCTCCGGAAGGACGCGCCCAAGCTGGGCCGGGATGAGGGCTGCGAAGAAATCGCCGATGCGCTGCTCGACGCCTTTGCCGACGCGCTGGAGCCGCTTCGCACCGAGCACGGCGGGCGCGTGCGCGCAGGAACCGGCTCCGCCATGTATTACCTGTGGCACTCGAGGGAATTGGGCGCGACTGCCGATGGAAGAAAGGCCGGGGAGCCGCTTTCCGCGAACTTCTCGCCCTCTTTGACGCTTCGGGACGCCGGGCCGCTGTCCGTCATCGGCGCGATGGCGCGCAAGGGCCTCTCCCGGGTGATGAACGGCGGGCCGCTGACGCTGGAACTGCACGATACCGTGTTCAGACACCCCGAGGGCGTCACCAAGGTCGCGCAGCTCGTTAAGGCGTACATCCTGATGGGCGGGCACCAGCTGCAGCTCAACGCCGTTTCCCGCGAAGAGATGCTGGACGCGCAAAGGAACCCCGACGCGCACCGGAACCTGATCGTCCGCGTCTGGGGCTGGAGCGGCCACTTCGTGCAGCTGGACAAGGGGTATCAGGATCAGATCATCGAGCGCACTTCCTTTGGTCTTGATGGGCAATGAAAACCCGCTGGCGTACCAGACATCCCATACTGCGCGTTTTGTTGTAATTTATGTTTCCTGATGATCTGAGCGCCTGCGCGGCAACCGGCTGCGCGGGCGCTTTTTTGCGCGCGAGGCGCATATGCTTGACAGTGGCGCGGCTTTATGCCATGATGGAAACGTAAAGATGCCGGGGATTTCCGGTGAATCGGAGGAGATTTTGAGGCGGCGGTACAAGTGCGACCGACGATATGGGAGGGATTGTATGTTGAACATGGCGGATTCGGCGGTCGTCTTCTTCTCCCGCGACGGGAATACAAGGTGCGGTGCGGAGATCCTGAGCCGGAAGCTGGGCGCGAAGCTGATCGAGCTTCAGGAGGAGCGGCCCGGCAACGCGCTGCACGCGCTCTTTCGGATGCGCACGCCGCTCAAGGGGGATCCCTGGGCGGAAATCGCCTCCGCAAAGCGCGTCTACCTTCTCTGCCCCATTTGGGCGGGCAGTTCCGTCCCCGCGATGAACGCGTTTGCCGAAGGGGCGGACTTTACCGGGAAGGCCGTGGAGATCATCACCTTCCAGCAGGGCCCGAGCAAGCAGGGCCATCGCGAGCAGCGGCATCTTGCCGGCATCGTGACCAGAAACCACGGCTCGGTACGGGACTGCTATTCGCTGGTGGGCGGGAAGATGCGGCAGTTTGCCGGGGAGGCGTTCATTCGCGCGCAAATTGACGTGGTGCGGCTGCCGGGAGAGGAATCGGACGAAGTGCCGGACGAAGTGCCGGAGGAATTGCCGGGCGAAGAACCGGGTGAAGTGTCGGAGGAAGCACTGGGCGAGGAACCGGGTGAAAAACCGGAGGAAGTGCCGGACGGAGCGCCGGGCGAAGCGCCGGACGAAGTGGCGGGCGAGGAACCGGGCGAATTGCCGGACGAAGCGCCGGACGAAGTGGCGGGCGAAGAACCGGGTGATGTTCCGGAGGAAGCACTGGGCGAGGAACCGGGTGAAAAACCGGAGGAAGTACCGGACGAAGCGCCGGGCGAAGCGCCGGACGAAGCGCCGGACGAAGCGCCGGACGAAACGCCGGGCGAAGCGCCCGAGAAAGAATAGGGCGAGCCGTCCGGAGAAGCGCCGTAAAGGTCGGACGGTATCTGGCGGGCGAATCAGGGCAATGGGTGGGGCTGTCATGCCGGGAAGATCCCGGTTTGACAGCCCCGTTTTCTAAACCGTTCATAAAGAGAAATATGTTTGGAAGCGGGGTGATGGCGAGGACGTATTACGCCTGGGCCGTGCTCTGAGGAAGTACAGCCACCAGTTCGCCCATCAGCACCACCTCTTCGGCGGGGTAGAGCATCGGCGGGTACTTGGGGTTTTCCGAGCGCAGCTCCACCTTGCCGCCGGGGCGGCGGTAGACGCGCTTGACCGTGGCGTCCGGCTGGTCGGTGGGGCCGTCCACCTGCACCAGCGCGATGCGGCCGTTGTCGAAGCTGCCGCGCTTGTTGAAGACGCAGTAGTCGCCGTTGTTGACCACGCCGGTCATCGAATCGCCGTCGGCCTGTACGATGAAGTATTGCTCCCCCGTGTACTTGACCGGCACCAGGATGCGGCGCTCGTCCTCCGGCACCGCCGTGATGGGCGGGCCTGCCGCGGCGCGTCCCTCCACGCCCTTCCAGGCGCGGCCGGGTTTTTCCCGGCTGGGCCGGACGGGGAACGGGCGCACCCTGCCGGGGGCGGGCGCGGCTTCCGCTGCCGGGCGCTCCGCCGCGCGCGGCGCAAGTTCTTCCAGCGCGGAGAGGGCCAGCTTCATTGCCGCGCGGCGGGAAATCTCCGGTGCGGTGCGGAGCGCGTCCACCAGGCGGGCCTCGTCGGAGTCCAGCGCGCGCGCGCCGGTTTCCGCGTGCCTTTCGGTGGTCAGCCCCAATAGATAATCCGCCGAGACGTTAAAGTGCCGCGCGGCGATCGCCACCAGCGACGCCCGGGGCGAGGCGCCCTTCTTCCAGCCCGTCGGCGTGCCGCTGCTGACGTGCAGCACCGTCTCCGCGACCTCCGCCACCGAGGTGTTGTTCTCCCTGCACAGCTGTTCCAGCCTGGCGTAGAACACCGGACGCCCCCCTTTCGGTATGAAAATAAAACGACAAACAGGGATTGACAATCTTAGTTAACTAAGATATAATCAGGGCGAACACGAGTTCCGTTTTAGTATAACACGGGGCGCGGCGGATGTAAAGCCGGGTTTCGGCGGAAAAAGGGAGCGCCCTCAAGGGCGGAATGGAGGATGCGATGCGGCCGCTGTTTACGGAGGTTGAACAATCGGTGAGAAGGAAAACGGACGAGGGGTTTTCGCGCCCGAAGCCGTCCGGAGCGGAGGCGGCGGCGCGCGTCCGGGGTGGACGCAGGGCTTTCCGACCGGGCGAAGCGCTTTTGAAGCTACCGGAGGGGTGGTTCGCCCGGCGGCGCGCGGAGCGGTTTGCGACGACGGAGGATGCGGCGCGGGCGTGCGGCATCGGCGCGAAGCTGATGTGGATTCTCGAATGCGGCGGCGTGACATCGCCGGAAATCGCGCGGCGCGTTGGACGCGGCATGCGCTTGACGCGGATGGAAGTCCGCGGAATCACCTGCGCCGGGACGGCCGCCCGGCGGCGGCGCGAAGGGCTTCAGTACCTGGTTGCGTGGCCGGACGGCGAGGATTGGGCGATGAAGCATTCCGAGGACGGTGGGCGGAAGGCGGGGGAGCGCGCGGATTGGGAGAAGGAGTGCCCCGCGGACGGCGGACGGAACGCAGGGGAAGGGACGCGCTGAACAACCGGCGTAAAAGTGCGTGGGAAAGAGATCGAGGAGTTATTGGGCGGAAGACGCTGAACAACTGGCGTAAAAGCGCGTGGGAAAGAGATCGAGAGGCTATTGGGCGGAAGACGCGCTGAACAACAGGCGTAAGCGGCGCACGGGGTGCGGGAAGGGAGCGGACATGGAGGATTTTACGCGGGAAATGTTGCCGGAGGCGCACCGGCGGCTTTCGGAGGTGATCGGCATCGAGGCGACGATCCGGCTTTGCGAGGCCTATGGCGGCGCGCCGCTCTACATCCCGAAGCTGGACGCGCTGAACGCCGCGCGGCGGGACGAGCGCATCCGCGCCGAATACGACGGCATGAACACGCAGGTTCTGGCGCGTCGGTACGGCGTGTCCCGCCGGACGGAGCAGGCGGTGGTGTCCCAGGCGGCGGAGCGGGGCAGGCGGGCGGCGCGGGAGACGCCGTAAAACGGGCGGGCGGCGTTCTCCCGAAAACGCGCAAGGCCGTCGCGAACGCGGCGGGGCGGATCAGGCCACCAACAGAGAGACAGGATTTCAATCCTTCCCAGCGGCGTTGCGCAGGGAACGCAATAACGCCACCGTGCGAATGTTGGCGGCGTTATCTTTTCTCTTGGTCAGTCCGCCCCGGAAATCCCCGGAGGATTTCAGGCGCGCGAAGGCTTTTCCCATCGAGTGCTACCTGCCCTACGAGCAGGGGGTGACGGTATCGAGCCTTGAGACCCTTGCGGGCTGGCTGCAGGGGCTGGACTGGCTGACCCTTTCGAGCCGCCCGGGAAGGCGCTTCCGCGCCCGGCTGACGGACGCGGTGACGATGACGCCGCTGATGGAGGGCTTCGAAGACCGCATCTTTGCGCTCTCCTTCTGGGCCGATCCATTCGCCTACGAGCTGGTGCCGACCGTGCGAACCGAAACCGTACCCTTTACCCTGACGGACGTGACCGATGTGATCGCCCGCGTGATGCCGATCGGCAAGACCCATAAGGACAAGCCGCTGTACCTGACCGCAGGTACCTACAACATAAACGGCGTGACCGTAACCGTCGGAGCCGGCGAAAGATGGGTGACGAGTGAGCGCGCGGGCGACTACCCTTCGCCGCAGCTGACAGTGCTGGAGACAAACGTCAAGGCCAAGTCCGGCAGCAGCGCGGACGTGCACGCCGCACATCGAAAAATGATCGAGCTGGCGCTCAATATGTTCACGATCGACGAGGTTGACCAGCCCGCCGTCAACGTGCGTGTGGAGTTTTTGAAGCTGGGCGACACCATCGAATACGAGCAGTACAGGCGGCTCGAGGACGTGTTCCTTTGCGACCGGGTGCGGGTGCGACACCCCGGCATCGGGGTGGATGTATTGACGGAGGTCATCGAGACGGTGTGGGACTGCCTCTCCGGGCGGTTCAAGGCCATCGAACTGGGGCGGGTACACCTCGCCCGCGAGCGCCTGAGCGTGCCGGTGTGGCAACTGCCCCAGAACATTCCCGGCACGCTGGTGGCGGCGGGAACCCTGGACGGCGGCGCTTTCACCGACGGCGCGGGCGCGGCGCTGACCCTAACCGGGAACCCCGCAACGTGGCAGGTACTGGTCATGGCCGACCGGGCCACCGAAACGGTGGGCGAGCCGCAGGAGCCGACGACGCTGACCGCCGAAGTGCTTGCGGGCGGCGTACCGATCACGGACGAGATCGACGCCGCGCGCTTCATCTGGACGCGGGACACCGGCGAGGGGGCAGCGGACGCCGCGTGGAACGCCGCTCACGCCGGGACAAAAACGGTATCGCTCTCGGCGGCGGAGCGGAAGCTCGCGGCCAAGTACACCTGCGCGATTGAGGCTGAACCAGGCGAGGAGGCGGCATAATGGCGGCATTGGTGAGCGGCAGCATCATCCTGACCAACCAGCCGGGGATTACGATCCCCGTTACGCTGGAAAACGGCGACGGCACGGAGACCATAGAGGCTCGATTCATTGCGTCGGACGCGGTGTTTGGCCTGTTTAAGGCGTCGGATGGAACGCCCATCGCGATTGGCGGCGTGGGCACGGATGGAAAGGGGTTCTTTGCGGCCAACCAACTGAAGGATGTCCTGGCGGCGAGCGATGTGGTGTTCGGATTCGATTCGACCGAAGACGCCATGTTCCGACACCTGCTGCTCGCGCCCGCCGTTGACGGGGCGGAATATGGAGGATTCGGCATCTCAATGCCAAAGGGCGCGGGCAATAAGCAAATACGGATGCTCGCCCGCAACGGAAGCGACCTCGACATTCACGGAAATGCTGACGTGTCGATAGGCGCCGGCCGCTACTTATCACTGACCGCAACCGACAGCGTATCCATTGAGGGAATGGGCGTCGGATTTGAGCTTGGAACAAGCATACACGGCGCCGGCGCCATGACCATAGCCGGGCACATCATTCCACATCTTACTGACACCCATTCATTGGGTTCGACATCGCTGAATCTGCGATGGCAGCGCCTATATTGCGTGAGATCGGTGGACGTATCATCCGATGTGCGGTTGAAAAAGGACGTTGAGGATCTTGACGGAGCGCTGATCTACAGGCTGCGCCCCCGGAAGTTCCGCATGCGCGACGGTGACGGCAAGCTGCGCTTCGGGTTGATCGCGCAGGAGGTCAAGGCCGCGCTGGACGACGCCGGAATCCCGGACGCCGACCTGTACGGCGACGAGAACCCCGAGAGCCTGTCTCTCGTGTACGAGGAACTGATCGCTCCCTTGATCGCCGCCGTGCAGGAGCAGAAAGAGAGAATCGACAGTCTGGAGGCGCGGTTTCATGCACTGGAGGCGCGTGCCTGACGGGCGAGGCTTAAGAAAGGAGAAACCATGAAGGCGGAGGAAATGAGGCGAAGAGCGGTGGCGGCGGCGAAGTCGCGCGCCGGGCTCAACCGTTACACCCAGGGCGCGAAGCGTGCCTACGTGGGCGGTTACCCGGAGGCGCGGGAGGGCGCGATGGGCTACAGCGACTGTTCGTCCTTCGTGCGGTGGGTTTTGAAAATGGCGGCGGGGATCGACATCGGCGCGAACACGGATTTGCAGATCCGAAACCGCGGCAAGGGGATTCTAGTCGAAACGGCCACCGCGCGGCAGACCGCGCCCACCGAGGCGCTGCTCCTGCCGGGGGACTGCCTGTACTGGAAGGGCACGCC
>JAEZTD010000222.1 GCA_023443705.1 Bacillota bacterium
GTGCGCACCTTCTTCAAGATGATCCTGCCGCTTTCCGTGCCGGGCATGGCGACGCTCGCCATCTACAACTCCGCGATCATGTGGAACGAATTCTCTTTCGCTTTGGTTCTGACCCAGTCCGTATCCAACCGCACGCTTCCGCTGTCCATCTGGGAATACCAGGGGCAGTATTCGGCAGACATCCCGATGATCATGACCGTTCTGATGCTCAGCGCGCTGCCGGTGATTCTGGCCTTCATCGTGGGGCAGGAAAAGCTCATCAAGGGCATGATGGCGGGGGCGGTCAAGGGATGAGGCGGCTTGCGGCGGCGCTTGCGGCGCTACTGATACTCACCATCCCCGTGCGCGCCGAGCGCACGACGCTGACAATCTATCACCTGCAGGACGTGGCGAAGGTCAATCAGGCGGTGCGGGACAGCGCGGAGCGCTTCATGGCGGACCATGAAGGCGTCTATGTCGAGGTCAACGAGCTGGTCAACGACGTGTACAAGCGCCGCATGGCCATCGCCGCCGCCACCGACAACCTGCCGGACGTCTTCATCACCTGGAGCGGCGCGACGCTGGCCGAATACGCGCATCTTGGCAAGGTACTGCCGCTGACAGACCTCATGAAGGAAGGCGGCTATCAGAACCGGTTTCTCCCGGCCGCGCTCAGGCAGGCAACCGTAGATGGTGACCTCTGGGCGGTACCGGTCGAAAACGTGGCGCCCGCCGTGATCTTCTACAACCGCGCGATCTTTGAACGGTACGGCCTGACACCCCCGGAGACAATGGACGAGCTCTACGGCGTGATCGACGTTTTGAAAGAGAACGGCGTCACGCCCTTTGCGCTTGCAAATCGCAGCGCGTGGCCGTCGTCGATGTACTACATGTACCTTGTGGACCGGGTCGGAGGGCGGCGCGCCTTCGAGGACGCGATTTTGAGAAACCCCGACGGCTCGCCGCAAAACGGCGTGGGCTTCGCGGATGAAAAACTGATCGAGGCATGGGAGCATGTGCTCAATCTGATCGCGCGGGGCGCATTTCCGGGCGACGCCAACACGCTGGACGAGGATGCCGCCGAGGGGCGCACACTGCTCTACCGCGAGAAGGCGGCCATGTTTCTGATGGGCACATGGACCGTCGGTTATGTCGCCGACGAATACCCGCGCTTTCTGGAAGTGCTGGACTTTTTCCCGTTCCCCACACTGGGGGGCGAAGCGGACGGCATGATCGGAACCGTGGGCGACAACTTCTACTCCGTCTCCTCCCGCTGCGAACAGCCGGAGCTTGCCTTTGAGCTGATCCAATACCTGATCGACGACCATGCGATCGGCCTTCGCCTCGAAGCCGGTCGGTATCCGCCGATCGTCGATGTAAAAATCGAGAATCCGCTCATCGCCAAGGTGCGCGACCATGTGGAAGCCGCGCCGCACATTCAGCTTTGGTATGACCAGTGGCTTCCGCCCAAGCTGGCGGAAGCCCATAAGGACATCTGCCGCAGGGTGTTTTCCGGCGCGATGACCGCCCAGGAAGCCGCTCAGGCGCTGGAGGACGCGGCCGTGAGGTACTATGCAGCTTACGACTAGGCGCGCGCGAAGGAAGGGATGGCGTCGGCTGACGCTGCGCACCCAGCTGATACTGGTCACCGCGCTTTTGAGCGCGCTGGCCGCCATCTGCTCGGGCGTTTTAAGCTACAGGCTCCAGAGCCACGCGCTGTATGAGCGGGCGGGGGAATTGATCGCCGGGCGCGCGGAACAGGCGGCCCGGAACATCGCCAACCATTTTGAGGACCTTCGGGAGAGCGCGCTGTTTCTCGCCGCGGACGACCGCGTACAGAGCTACCTCCTGGCGGAGGGAGGGGACGGGGCGACCTCGACGCTGCTGGACAGCGCTTACAGCGCGCTCAACAACACCGTCAGCCTCCGGGGCGATCTGGCCTACGCCTACATCGTCAAAGAGGGAAACGGGAAGATGCTCTACATCGGCCCGCCCACGGCCAACATGATCCTGAACGAGGGCGCGCTGCCCCGGCCGGAGAACGGCGCCATGCTAACGGGGCCGGTCGTAAACCCCACCGCCTCCGACGGCAGCTATGTGTTCCTCATCTGGCAGCAGATCTTCGACATCTTTCAGTTCAGAAGCCGCCTGGGCTCACTGTGCTTTGCCGCGCCGGAGAGGGTGCTGGCAAGAAATTATCTTTCAAACACCGGAAACGACGCGCTGGCGCTGAGCATTGTGGACGGCGCCGGGCGCATCGTGTCAGACCCGGACCAGAAGCGCCTGACCCAGGGGCTGGACTGGTTTACACAGCTTTCAGCGGACGGCACCGCGTCTATTGGCGGCGAGTTGGTGGTGCGCAGCGCCATTGAGGGCACGGAGCTGTACGTGGCCGGCGCGATCTCCCAGCGCGCGCTGGCGGCGGACAGCGCCTATGTCACGGCGCTGGTGGCGTTTATCATCATCGGCGCCAGCGCGGCCTGCGTCTTAACCTCCATTGTCATGAGCCGCCGCATTACCGCGCCTTTCCGCGCGATGATCGAGCGCATGGCGCGGGTGTCCGCGGGGGATTTTGAGAGCCCCATCGACCTCGTCGACTACGGCGCCGAGTACGTCCGCATGGCGGACGGCTACAACGCCATGATCGGTGAGATCGGAAAACTGATGCAGAGCGTGCGCGAAAAGGAGCGGCTGCTGGCCGACAGCGAGCTCAAAATGCTAAAAGCGCAGATCAACCCGCACTTCCTCTACAACACGCTCGATTCCATCCATTGGCTGGCGGCGATGAACGGCCAGGAGCAGATTTCCACGATGGTCAAGGCGCTGGCGGACTTCTACCGCATATGCCTCGGCAGCGCCCATGAGCGCATCCGCTTGGGCGACGAAATGCGCCACGCTTCCAGCTACCTGACGATTCAAAAAATACGCTATTCCGACGTGGTGGAGAGCTTTGTCGAATCCTCGCCGGAGGATATGGCGCTGATGGTGCCGTCCATGATCCTGCAACCGCTGATTGAAAATGCCATCTACCACGGGCTCAAAGGCGGATCGCATCTGGGCACCATCATCATCCGCGAGTTCCGGGAGGAAGGCGACCTCTTCATCGAGGTGCGGGACGACGGGCGCGGCATGCGCGATGAAGAAATTGAAGCGCTGAACGCATCGCTCAAAGCCGGCGAGCGCGACAACCATGGCGTGGGCAACGTGCACCGAAGGATTGAATTGATCTGCGGGCCGGAATACGGCCTGAGTTACACAAAGAATGCGGATGGCGGGCTTTGCGCCGTCGTCCATCTGCCCGCCATTGAGGCGTGAGGGGGAAAGACGTGTACTGCGCTTTGATTGTGGACGACGAGTCGATCATCCGCCGAGGACTTCGGTGCATGATCCCTTGGGCATCGCTGGGCTTTACAGAGGTGCGGGAAGCCGCCAGCGCCGAAGCCGCGCTGCGCGTGACCGAGGAGGTGCGGGTCGATCTGATCATCACCGACATCTGCATGCCTGGCATGGACGGGCTGGAGATGACCAGAAGGCTCAAGGCGCTGCAGCCTGGCATTCGAATCCTGGTGCTCACCGGCTACGACAACTTCGAATACGCGCAGCGGTGCTGCGCGCTGGGCGTCAAGCATCTGCTCATTAAACCCGTGGACGAATCCGAACTGACCAGGCTGATCGCGGAACAGATGGAAGAAATGCGTGCGGACGGCAGGCTTGGCACCACCGAACAGGAGGCGCGGCGGCGGGCCCAATTGTCCCAGCGCATGCTGCTGGAGTCGCTCTTTGTCGGCCTCTCCAAGGGTGTGAGTTCCAAGGATGACCTTGCGACCATCGAGAGCCTTTCGGGGATTTCCGGCGACGAGCGCGTCTGCGCCGTCGCGCTCAGGCCGGCGATCGAGTTGAGCGAGGAGTGGCGCGGACACAGGGCGCTGCTCACCATCAGCATCGCAAAACTCCTGTCGGGGATGACGGAATCCGGACGGGCCGGATACTGCTTCTCGGTGGACAACAGGGCGGTGGCAATTCTCCGCGCGGCGGGCGGCATGGAGGCCGCATCCTTCGCGGAAAACGCCGCAATGCTGGTGGAAGCCGAGTACGGCATGCCCTGCGCGCTGGGCGTGGGCCGCTGGGGCGAACTGAGCGAGTTTTCCCAATCCCTCTCCCAGGCGGAGGAGATGCTTAAGCGCTCCGGACGCACGGAGCCCGGTCGATTGGTCAAGGCGGCCCTTGAAATCATCCGGACCCGATACAGTAGCGACATCTCCGTCGCGCAGATCTCCGAAGAGCTGCACGTCAGCACCAACTACTTCTCCCGGCTCTTCAAGCACGAAATGGGGGAGGGCTGCAACGAGTACATCACCGGTGTGCGCATCAAGGCTGCGAAGAAACTGCTCATGGAGAGTGAGATGCGCTGCTACGAGATCGCGGAAGCCGTCGGCTATCGGGACGCCAATTATTTCTCGTTGTCCTTCAAAAAAAATACCGGCATATCGCCGGAGCAGTATCGCATCGCAAGCGGCGCGCAACAGGCATAGTGTATTTGGGAAAATAGCGCCCTCGCCGAAAAAATACGAGGGCGCGCCTGGAACAATTACGGCTTCGGCTTCTTTTCAGCCTGAAAATCCGCTTCATCCTTGATCTCGCTGCGCTGCGCCTCAAGGCTCGCGCGGCGGCGCTCGTTCTTGTCTTCGAGCATGTGCTTCAGCCTGGGGTCGGAAGTCTTGTTCATCATCTCGTCTGCGGCTTCCATGTTCCGGATGGTCTGGTTGATGTTTCGCTGGATCCTCCGCACGTTGTCGCGCCGGTCGTCCGGGCTCGTCTTCATGAAATCCCTCCTTTCGGCTATATTCTTGAGCGGCACGGCGCGCGACATGCGCGTCAACAGTTGACAGGTGTGCGCAGGGTGGAATTTTGCGCGCATACCATGTTCGCAGTACGGCATCTGCGCCCTTGACAAGCGGATTCGCCGCGTGGTAATTTGCACATAAACGCAGAGGAGGGAATTTTTTGAAAAAGAGAGCGTACATCATAACCGGCGGCGCCAACGGCATCGGGCGGGCGATTGTGGAAGCGGTCGTCGCCCAGGGTGATCTGGTCCTCGCAATCGATACGGACGATCTTTCCGGCGCAATGCTGGAAGAGCGGTACGCGCCGGACGCGTTCCGCTTCTTTAAAGGTGATATTTCCGAAAAGAGGGTACTGGATGAGTTTGTGCCATGGGCGGTCAAGCTTGCGGGGGAGATTCATGCCCTCGTCAACAACGCCTGCTTTTCGCTGGGCGGCTTAAGCGCCTGCGGCTATGAGGACTTTGAGAAGGTGCTCCGGGTCGGCGTGACCGCGCCCTTCTACCTGACGAAGCTGCTCGTTCCGCACTTCGCGCCCAGCGCGTCGGTGGTCAACATCGCGTCCACCAGGGCGTTCATGTCCCAGCCGGAAACCGAGAGCTACTCCGCAGCCAAGGGCGGCATCACGGCGCTGACCCACGCCATGAGCGCGAGCCTTTCCGGGCGCGTTCGCGTCAACGCCATCAGCCCCGGCTGGATCGATACCGGCGCATGGCAGCGCGAAGCGGATTACACGCCGGAGTATTCCGAAGGCGACGTCCGGCAGCACCCGGCCGGGCGTGTGGGCCGTCCGGAGGACATCGCTTCGATGGTAACATACCTATGTTCCGACAAAGCTGAATTTATCTGCGGAGAAAACATTATCATCGACGGCGGCATGACACGCCTGATGATCTACCATAACGATTTCGGGTGGAAGCTTGAACCGCCGGCGTGCAATCGGGACTAGAACAGCGACAGCTGCCCGTCCTCCCGTTCGAAGGTGATGTCCGGGACCGCCATGTCCAGCGCTTCGTTTGCCGGCGCGCCCCGAAGCCAGGTGCTGCGGCTGGAAGGCGGAAGGAGAACCGGCATCCGATCGTGAATGAAAGCGATTTCGGGGATGGGCGGACGCGTGAGCACACAGAAGACGGGGATGTTTTTCTCCATACGGAACAGGCCGGCCATGAAAATTGGCCGGTTTTTATGACCGATACGGAATTTGATCTTCTCCTTTCCCTGTTGTGCCCATTCAAAGTAGCAGCTGGCGGGCACAAGGCACCGACAGGCGCTCTGAAACATCGGGCGCTCCGAATGGGTCTCGCCACGGGCGTTGAGTACGAGGCCTCGACCGTCCGGCCGCGAGAACCCCCAACGCATCGCGCGCGGGCCGTCGGCGGCCACTACGGCGGCAACCTCGGACGGGAACACCTCGCCCCGCTTGACGGCGGCGGGCGCGCGGGCATCCCCGGCGCGCTCAAGCTCCCGGCGGTTGAGTTCTGCCATGATCTCTCGGATCTCCTCGGCATCCTCGCTTTCCAGCTCGATAAAATACCGGGTGCACATGCCGGATCCCCCCTCGATAGCTTTCCTTATTCACGGAAGCGTACCATGGCGTGCGCCAATCGTCAAGGGTGTTATTGTGCCTGCGCGTTACCGGATACCTCCATATGGCGGTGGAGGGGAACAATGCGGATGGTCTGGCCTTCACATGCCTACGAAAAGAATCGTTTAATGGGTCAGACACGCGAATCCCTGTTTTGCCATAGCCTGTAATAGGGCCATGCAAGGCCATCACAGAAACAGGGGGACGAAAATAATGCGTCGATATTGGGGATCGGGAATCGACAGGGAACACAGGGTACACTGGTCTTTACGTTGGGAAGAGATTGAGGACTTGAGAGAATGGTACTGGGATCCGTGCTTCGACAACTGCGGCTTTCCGGTACTATGCTGCAATAGGTGCTGCCATAAGCGAGGACAGCACGAGGACGACTGAGTACACCGCCGCGCCTCGCGCACAGGTTTCTTTTTTCGCGATACCGGTGACCCAAAGAAATCCGTTCATGCGTCTCCTTGAAAAAGGAGGGCGAAGACAATGCGAAGCCCCGGAAACATCGAGTTTCCGGGGCTTTGCGCATGGTCTGGGTGAGAGGATTCGAACCTCCGGCCTCTTGAACCCCATTCAAGCACGCTACCAAGCTGCGCCACACCCAGTCGCAACATGATCCAGTCGCAACGTTATATATATTAGCATGAACCTGACGGGTTGTCAATATAAAAATGTAGCGACCAGATGTTAACTTGAAAATTTTGCTGGAGGCGAGGGCAATGCGAACCGAAAGCCTTGATAAATCGGGTGTTGCGCGGCATAAAGTGCGTGACCTCGGCGGATGCTTATTCTATCCGGGAAAACAAATCTGGAGAAATTTTCCGGTCAATATTATTACCAGCATAGCCTTTGCACCGGACGGAGAATTTATGCCGGGATGCTTTGAAGGAGGTCAAAACGCATGGATGGATGGAAAAAGCAGGCGGCCCGGCGCTCCTTTGGCTGGCTGTTGTCGCTATTGGTGCTGGCTGGGGCAATGTCTCCGCCAGCGCGCCAGCTAGAAGCGCTGCCGGACTCGGTCCGCCTGACAAAGGGAGAATCTGCTCAATTCGAGTTGATTGAGCCGATGGGCTTTTCGATTGAATCGGAAGGCGCGCAGGTGTTGTCTTCGACAGACGAGCGCATTGAGGATGTGGGCGGCGAGCGGGTAACCCTGACCGGCGAACAGGAGGGCGACGCGCAGTTTGTCGTTCGGTTCATGGGCATGCCGGTTAAGCGGGTGAATGTCAGCGTTAAGTCTTCGCGGTTGGTCGTGCCGGGCGGTCAGGCCATCGGCGTGGCGCTTGAAATGGCGGGCGTTCTGGTGGTGGGCGCTTCGGACGTGGGGCATACGGTGAGCCCTGCGAGAAAGGCCGGAATCCGGGCGGGTGACAGGATTGTCTCGGTCAACGGCAAGGCGATTACAAGCGCGGAGCACTTGTCCGACCTTATCAAAAAGGGCGGCGAGGCGCAGCTGACGGTGAAGCGCGGCGAAGACAGCCTGAGCGTGCCGGTCATACCGGTAAAGGACGGAGAGGACGGCGCGTACCGCCTGGGCATCTGGGTCAGGGACAGTACCGCGGGCGTCGGAACCCTTTCTTTTTATGATCCTCAAACCGGCATGTACGGCGCGCTTGGGCACGCGATCACCGATGTGGACACCGGCGCGACGCTGTCGGTGGGCGAAGGGGAGATATACGAGAGCCGCGTCGTGGACATCCTGAAGTCCGCGGACGGTCGCCCCGGCGAACTGATGGGAGATTTCATGAACGACCCGAAGGCGCTTGGAACGCTTACGAAAAACACGCCGCGCGGCGTTTACGGAAAGCTCAACCGGCCGCTGTCAAACGCGCTCTATCCCGAGGGCGTTCCGGTTTCCGCGAGGTCAGAACTGGTCACGGGGCCCGCGACGCTGTTGACCACGCTGGATGATACGGGCGTCAAGGCGTATGACTGCGAAATTTCCAAGCTCTTTGCGCAGAACGAGCCCGGGCAGCGCAGTATGGTCATCCGGATCACCGATCCCGAGTTACTGGAGCGGACCGGCGGCATTGTACAAGGCATGAGCGGTTCACCAATCATACAGAATGGCAAACTTGCGGGCGTCGTCACCCATGTGTACATCGACGACACCATCCTGGGGTATGCGGTTTATGCCGAATGGATGCTGAAAGAATGTGAATAATGCGTGTACTTATAGTGGAATGAGAGGAATTTACGCGGGAGGCGGCGAATAACGTACCGGAAGTGAAAGCCAATGAATGACAAGCCAAGGCGCGCCGTCCTGGCGCTCTCGGACAAGCTGGCTGCGTCCGCCGTGACAGAAGCGGCGCAGTC
>JAEZTD010000226.1 GCA_023443705.1 Bacillota bacterium
CTGAGTCCAAGGCTTGCCCCAGCTGCGGACAGCCGGTTGGCGACAGCCGGTTTGAAGGCAGCGGGTATACCTCGTCCCAGGTGCGCTTCGTGCCGGATAGCCCGGAGCAGTCGGGGTATGCGCCTTATACCAAAACAACCTATTCCTCATCTCCGGATGAGGGCGGCGACGTGTACTCTCGCACCAGCTACCGGCCGGCGCTCTCCGAAGACGAGGCCCGAGAAACCACCGGCTACCGCGACCCGGAGCCGGAGCCCGATGATGCGCCGGAGGACGGGCGGCAGGATGCGCCCGAGGAACCGGAACAGAGCGAGGATGCTCCGCGGAGCGATATGCCCGCCCCGCAGCCGGAGCCTCTGTTCGACGAGGACAGGGACGCGCTGGGCATCGAGATTAAACCCCTCGAACCCATCCGGAAGACCGGCATCAGCCCCGAAGTGCAGCGCTACATCCAGCAGATGAACCAGAGGAAGAGCCGCGTTCAGCGCAAGTCACAGGGTAGGGAGCCCGGAGAGGCACAGGATGCCGCGGAGCCGGGCACCGCGGATGAGGGCGTCGGCCACGAGGATGGCGCGCCTGAAGCGGACGAGCGCCCCGTGCGATTCTCCTCCGGTGCAGCCCAGTGGGCGATGCGCATCGGCGGCGTGCTCGCGGTGGTCGTACTCTTGGTCGTGGGTGTACTCTACATCGCCGACAGGACCGCGAACCGCGCCAAGATTCCGGGCGTCACCTATTCCGTATACACCGAGGGCTTGTCGCTGATTAAATCCCACACCACGAGCGAGTACCGCACCGGCATCATCAAAATGTGGCGCGCGGACTCCTCCGGCGGCGCGGTGATGCAGCAGCAGAAGACCGAGGGCGACGAGATTGCCGCGCTTCTGCCCGAAAAGCCGCTGGAGAACGACCAGCTTTTTATCGATACGCTGTTGTCCATTCAGGAGTCCATCGATGAAGTCACCGCCACCGACGCCCTTGCCGCGCTCAGCGCCGGCGAGACCGCGCTGGGGACGCTGTCGGCCGAATCCCAGGAGGGATGGGACCTGATCAACAACGCCATTGCGCGGCTGGACATCGCCACGGAGAAAGCGGACCTTGAAGCGATCACAAAGGGCGTCGACTTCTCGAACATCGCCACGCCGGAGCCGGAGGCCACGCCCACGCCGTCGCCGTACAGGACGCTCAAAAAGGGCATGAAGAACAACGCGGAGGTCAAGAAGCTGCAGAACCGGCTGAGCAAGCTGGGTTGGTTCAACGGCGTCAAGGACGGCGACTTCGGCCCCGCCACCCAGACCGCCGTCAAGAGGTTCCAAAAGGCCGTGGGCCTTGAGGAGGATGGCATCGCCACCGTCCAGATGCAGGAGCTGCTCTACGCGAGCAGCGCGCCCCGCGGCGACGGCAAGACCATCGCGCCCGCGGTCACCGAAAGCGCCGACGCGGCCGAGACCCCCGCGCCTGAGGGCGGCGAGGGAACCACCTGATACAGTAGAGTTCGTTGTGCGGGGCAGGGCGTTTGTCCTGCCCCGCGGTGTTCTCCCCACGACGCGCCCCGCGTGAACCGGCAGCGAAAGGAGCCCGCCATGCACGAGACGCCCATCGTCGCGCTCATTTACGACTTTGACAAGACGCTCTCGCCCAAGGACATGCAGGAGTACGGTTTCCTGCCGGGCCTCGGCATTGAGCCGGACGCCTTCTGGGCGGATTGCCGCCGCTTCGCGGTTGAGAACCGCACCGACGGCGTACTCGCCTACATGTATATGATGCGCGCCGCGTCCGAGCGCGCGGGCAGGCCCCTGACCCGCGAAATGCTGGAGAAGCTGGGCAGCACCGTGGAGTTCTACCCCGGGGTGGAGCGATGGTTTGACCGCGTGAACGGGATCGGCACGGAAGCGGGCGTTCAGGTGGAGCACTACATCATCTCCTCCGGGCTCAAGGAGATCATCGACGGCTCTCGCATCGCGGGGGCGTTCAAGGCGGTGTTCGCGGCCTCCTACGTGTACGATGAATCCGGGGTCGCCATCTGGCCCGCCACCGACGTCAACTACACAGCGAAGACCCAGTACCTCTTCCGCATCAACAAGGGCATTCTGGACGTGACCAACGACCACGACCTGAACGCCCATACGCCGGAATACCTCAGGCGGGTGCCGTTTGCCAACATGATCTACCTTGGCGACGGGCTGACCGACGTGCCCTGCATGAAGATGACCAAACTCAAGGGCGGATGCTCCATCGTGGTGTATGCGCCGGGCGGCGGCGCGCTGGCGGACGAGATGCTGCTCCAGCGCCGGGCCGACTTTGCGCTCCCCGCCGACTACGGCGCGGGCGGCGAGTTGGAAAGCACCGTGCGCCTCATCATGCGCAAGATGCGCGCCCGGCACGACCTGGACCTCGTCCACGCATTGCAGACCCGCGCCGCCCGAAAGAAGCTATGAGAGCCCCGGGCTTGGAACTTTCGCGCTGCGGACGCGTCTTAGGAAATAAATGCAGTTTTGCGCCGTTCGGTGCGAACCATCTCGACTGAAGGGTGACGTATGCCGAAATATTCGAGAAGCCATGAGCGCGCAGAGCGCGCAAAAATTGCGCGCGGCATGTGGGAGTCCCTGTTCGGCCTCATTTTTTCCTGGCTGCCCGGCGTCGGCCTGATCCTCTCGGTGGCGGGCTTTTGCCGCCAGGTCGTCCGGATGACCGAGGCGCACAGGGTGCGCAGGTTCTTTGCGCTGGTGTTTGCCAGCGTTGTGCTTGTCGCGTCCATCGGCGCGCTGGTGGGCGAGGCCTACCTGTATTCCCGAAACCCCGCCATTCTGTCCGACACGGGGCGCTGGCTCTGGCAGCAGGTGACCGGGCAGCAGGCGCTTCCCGGCGAAGCGACCGGAACGATGACGGAAGAGGAAGGCGACGGCGCGGAGCCCTTGCCCGACGAATACTACACCGACGAGGGCGGTGAGGAGGGCGATGTGCCCGCCGACATCCAGGCGGAGGAAGGCGACGCGCCTGTCCAGACGGAAGAAGGCGATCTGCCGGGCGCAGAAGGCGACTTCCAGGACAACGTCGACTTTGCTGAGGATGAATCCGACGAGCCGGGCGACGCGGGCACGGAAGCCACGATTCCGCCGCTGAGCGACCTTTTGAAATCCAACGGCGTGGCGGTGGGGTAAAGACCTACGGTCAAGAAGAAGCGCGAACCCGCAAGGGTTCGCGCCCAAAGCATCAAAAAACCTTGCGGTTTTTTTGATACGAAGAGGAAATCCTGCGTGCGCCTGAAATCCTCACGGATTTCCGAGCGGCGCACTGACCAAAGGTACGGATAGCGCTACCAGTGTGCTTGACTGGTGGCGCTATCCCGTTCCCCGGCGTACACGCCGCCGGGAACGGTCGCAACCCCTATGGGGACTTTGTTGATGGTCTGAGCGCGAGCCCCTCGGGGCTCGCGCTCAGACCATCAACAAACCCTACAGTTTTTCGATGCGAAGGGAGAAACCCTGCGTGCGCCTGAAATTCTCCGGATTTTCCGGGCGGCGCACTGACCAAAGGTAAAGATAGCGCCACCAGGTTGCGAACTGGTGGCGCTATCCCGTTCCCCGGCGTACACGTCGCTGGGAACGATTGAAACCCCTACGGGGACTTTCTGATGGTCTGAGCGCGAGACCTGAGGGGCTCGCGCTTTTACGCGTTAATCGTCTCGGGGAAACCGGTTCCGGCCATCCGCGTTGCGTGTGCTTACTGGATTCTGCCGCCGGCCACTGTGAAGACGTGTTCGTCCCCCAGCGGGTAATAGGCGCGCTCGATGATCTTCTTGCCGTTTTGATCCAGCGCTTCGATCAGAAGCCCCAGCCGGTAGATCCCGTCGTCGTAGGTATCCACGCTGAAGGCGGCCGCGAAATCCGCCTGGTCGAGGTTTTTGCCGGTGGCGGGGTCGTGCTGAATGCCGGTGGAGCCGGACTGGCGGATGGTCTTGTAGAAGCGGTGATCCTCGCCGTTTTTCGTGGAGACCGCGAGGAAGATGTTGCTTCGGGCGGCGTCGGTGCCCCGGATGTAGCCCCAGCCGCGCACCATCATCACCTTTTTGCTGTCCGCGGCGGAGGGCTGACAGAGGGTCAGCGCCACTTCGCCCAGCTTGTCGGTGCCGGTCATCAGCACCTTGGTATCCCGGACGGCGTAGAGCTCCAGCGGAATCGGCGTGGGCGCGAGGGTCGGGCCGGGGGTCATGGTCGGCTCCACGTATTCCTCCAGATCCATCGCGTTCTCCGGCGGCACTTCCTTGAAGCCGCCCTCCGGCATAAAGGGCCGCGCCGTCGAGCCGAAGGGGATGTAGCCGGAGTAGTCAAACGACAGGGCCTGATAGCCCAGATACACCGCGCCGCCCAAGAGCGACATGCAAACGACAAACATCACGACGGAGGTTACCTTGCTTCGAAACTGCGCCGGGCTGCGCCTTGTGGACATGGACATCCTCCTGACATCTGGGGCAATCCCTGAAAACTCGCGGCGTCACGGGGGACGCCGCGCATGATGCGTACGCTTTCTTCCAATCATGATACACGCTTTTGCCCACATTGTCAATTTGGATGCAAGCGCCGGCAGGGCAGGCGCTTACAATGCGGCCCTGAGCGATTGCGAAGTGCGCCGGAGCCTTCGCCTGAATTCCGCCGAAAGGCGGCGCTCGTCTGCCTGTTCCCGGGCGGCGGGCGGCGCGCTTGACAAGCCGTGAAAGAACGTGTAAACTGAATTTGAACCGAATGAAGAGGGGATTGAGCTCGTGGGAACCAGCAATTTCGCGGTTTTTGTTGACCTGGAGAATGCCGGCGCCAAGGAATCGATGCTGATGAGCATCATTGAAAAGGTCAAGATACGGGGCGACATTCTGCTCGGCAAGGTCTACGGCTATACCGACCGCTACACCGAGCTCAAGGAATGCCTCCTGTCCAACACCTTTTACGTGGTTCCCTCGATCCGCTATGGCAAAAACCAGAAAAACAACCTGGACATCCAACTGGTCATCGACGCGCTGGAGGTCGCATACGTCAACCCGCTGATCGACAGCTTCTGCATCGTCTCCGGCGACAGCGATTATACGCCCCTCGTTGGCAAGCTCAAGTCCATGGGCAAAAAGGTGCTGGGCATCTCCCGGTCGGAGGTGGCTTCCGGCATCTTCATCAAGGCCTGCAGCGAGTTCATCTTTCTGGAGTCGGTGGCCGTCACCACCAAGCAGCCGGCCAAGCCCTCCTCCCGCGAGAAGGAGGATTCGCCGGATCTCGCCGAGCTGATCACGCAGATTGAGACCATCCTCGCCGACCAGGACGAGGACATGATGTACGCCAGCGAGCTCAAAGACACGCTGACACGCCTCCGCCCCGATTTTGACGAGCGCACCTACGGCTGTGCCACCTTTGGCAAGCTTATGGCGCTGGTCGCCAGCCACAGCGCCCGCGTCAAAGTGTGGACGGAGGATTCGTCCCTCAAGATAGGGCTCAACGGCAGCGATGCGCCCACCCCGCAGCTGAACAAGGAAAACTGGCTGCCCGCCTTCCGGGAGTACCTGCGCCAGTACAAGGCGGACGGATTTGAGCGCATCAACCCGTCGATCCTAAAGGCCGCCATACAGGCCGACTATCCGGACTTTGAGGAAAAGGCCATCGGCTTCAAGCGCTTCAGCGACGTGATGAAGCGGCTGGAGAAGGAAAAGCTCCTGACCGTCGAAATGGACGGCGCCCACACGATGCTGCTCAAAATTACCTGAACAAAATTATAGGCAGGCTGGTGAAGCCTCAAGGCATCGAAAAACCCTATGGTTTTTTCGATGCGAAGGAAGGAAACCTGCGTGCGCCTGAAATCCTCACGGATTTCCGAGCGGCGCACTGACCCAAGGTATAGATAGCGCCACCAATATGC
>JAEZTD010000289.1 GCA_023443705.1 Bacillota bacterium
GCGCTGTCCAGACGCAACTCGCGGATTAGCGCCACGGCCTTTTCGGCGTTTTCCCGCTTTTTGAGCATCCGCTCGTACCGCGCGCGGCTGGCGAGGCCGGCTTGATAACCCCGCCCAGTCAGGCGCAGATCGGCGTTGTCCTGCCGGAGGTTCAGTCGGTACTCTGCCCGTGAAGTCATCATCCGGTAGGGTTCGTCCACGCCCTTTGTGGTCAGGTCGTCCACCAGAACCCCCAGATAGGCGTCGGCGCGGGTGAGGAGGAGGGGCGCTTCGTTCTTCAGCCATAGCGCGGCGTTCAGCCCCGCGTAGATGCCCTGGGCGGCGGCCTCCTCATAGCCGGAGGTACCGTTGACCTGTCCGGCGAAGTACAGCCCGCCGATCTCTCGCGCGCCGAGGGCGGCGGTGAGGGCGGTGGGGTCTATTGAGTCGTATTCGATGGCGTAGGCGAGGCGCAGGATGCGGGCGTTCTCAAGGCCCGGCACGCTTGAATAGATCTCCCGCTGCACGTCCTCCGGCATTGAGGTGGACATGCCCTGCACGTACCATTCGACGGTGTCCGCGCCCTCCGGTTCCAGAAAGATCGGGTGGCGGTCCTTGTCCGCGAAGCGCACGACCTTGTCCTCAATGGACGGGCAGTAGCGGGCGCCGGTGCCGTGGATGCCGCCGGAGAACATCGGCGCGCGGTGCAGGTTCCGCCGGATCACCTCATGGGTCTCGGGAGTGGTGTAGGTCAGGTAGCAGGGCATCCGGTTTTCGAGCGCGCGGTCCGTCATAAACGAGAAGGGGATGACCGGCTCGTCGCCGGGCTGCAGCGTCATCTTTGAAAAATCGATGGTGCGGCCGTCGATGCGGGCGGGCGTCCCGGTCTTAAAACGGCGGAGCGGGAACCCCAGTTTTTTTAGAGAACTGCCCAGCGTCTGGGAACTCAGAAGCCCCTGCGGGCCGCCTTGCCAGGAGCATTCGCCGATGATGATGCGGCTGTCAAGGTATACGCCGCCGCAGACGACGACCGCGCGGCAGGGAACCCTGGCGCCCGTTGTGGTGCGCACGGCCGAGACGCGCCCGTTTTCGGTTTCGATTTCGCAGACCTCCGCCTGCCGGAGTGCGAGGTTTTCCTCGCCCTCCAGCGAGCGGCGCATGCGCATCTGGTAGGCGCGCTTGTCCGCCTGCGCGCGGAGCGAGTGCACCGCGGGCCCCTTGGCGGTGTTGAGCATGCGGGACTGGAGCATCGTGTCGTCGATGGCGAGGCCCATTTCACCGCCCAGTGCATCCACCTCCCGCACCAGGTGGCCCTTCGCGGTGCCGCCGATGGACGGATTGCAGGGCATCAGCGCCACGCTGTCCAGGTTGAGCGTGGCGACGAGGGTTGAAAAGCCCATTCGGCTGAGTGCCAGAGCCGCCTCGCAGCCCGCGTGGCCGGCGCCGATCACCACCGCGTCGAATCGTTCCGGTATCATGGTTCGCCCTCTTCTTGGGGAGTTTTTTGTTATTATAACGTATGCCCGCCCGCCGGAACGGCATTTTATTGAACTTTAACGCGTATAACCGATTGACAGCGCCTTTGGGCGAGGGCTATAATTCCCTTGGTTAGAAATAGCTAACTTACAGAGGAATTTTCAGTTAGGAATGACTGACTGCGAGGGGGCCGTGCCGATGGTGGAGCTGACACTGGATCACCTGAAAAACGGCGAGAGCGCCGAGGTGACACAGGTATTTGTGGAAGGCAAGATCAAGCGGAGGCTCGTGGAGATGGGCATCACGCCGGGCACCCGCGTTACGGTCACCAAGCGCGCGCCGCTGGGAGACCCGATCGAGATACAGCTTCGGGGCTATAAGCTGACCATCCGGCAGGCCGACGCCAAGGGCATCCGCGTGTCGGGAAAGGCGGGCGCATGAAGATTTCCATCGCCCTCGCGGGCAACCCCAACAGCGGCAAGACCACGCTGTTCAACGCGCTGACCGGCTCCAACCAGTACGTGGGCAACTGGCCCGGCGTTACGGTGGAGCGCAAGGAGGCGCTGTTTGAGCTGGAGGGGGACGAGGCGAAGCTGACCGACCTCCCCGGCGTCTACTCGCTGTCGCCCTATTCCATCGAGGAGAACATCACCCGCCACTTCATCGCGCAGCATCGGCCGGACGTGGTTTTGAACATCGTGGACGCGACGAACCTGGAGCGCAACCTCTACCTGACGCTGCAGCTGATGGAGCTGGAGCGCCCGCTGGTGGTGGCGCTGAATTTGATGGACGAGATAGAGCGCCAGGGCGGCGGGATCGACTGCGCAAGGCTCTCGGAGCAGCTGGGCGCTCTGGTGGTACCGATCTCCGCGAAGAAGCGCACCGGGTTTGACGAACTGTTTACCGCGCTGCACCATGTGGCCCACCACCCGTCGGCCTCGAGCGCGCTCAGGCGCTACGATGCCGAGACCCGTATGGCGGTGGCGGAAATCGTCGCCGCGCTGGGCGGCGCGGAGGCCCATTCCGCCTTCGACGTGTCGGAACACTTTGGGCACCGGGACGAGCGCCATCGGGACGACGACCACACCGCCGAGGCGCCCCACGCCCACATCGGCGGCTATGAGGACGAGGGGGATCTGGACTACGCGCCGCCTACGGGGTGGGTCGCGCTGAAGCTGCTCGAGGGAGACGGGACCATCCTCTCCGCCGCCCACCTGGCGGACGACCAGCGCGCGAAGATTCGGCGCTCGATTTCGGGCTATATCGAGGCGGGGCAAAAGCGCCACCCGGGCATCGACGGGCTGACACTGGTGGCGGACGCCCGCTACGCCGCCATCGAGCGCATGCTGCGCGCGTCCGCCTTCCGCCGCTCGGCATCCGCCTCGGAGGATCTGTCCGACCGCATCGACCGGGTGATGACCCACCGGGTGTTCGCGTTCCCGATCTTCCTTTTCGTGATGGCGCTGATGTTCGCGGTCACCTTCGGGCCGGTGGGGCAGAGCCTGTCGGACGGCATGGAGTACCTGATCAACGACATTCTGGGCGCGGGGGTTCAAGGCATGCTCGCCGCCGCAGAAGCCCCTATGTGGATCGAATCGCTGATTCTGACGGGCGTCATCGCCGGCGTCGGAGGCGTGGTCACGTTCCTGCCGCAGATTCTGATGATCTTCCTGTTCCTGTCGATCCTCGAGGACAGCGGCTACATGTCCCGGGCGGCCTTCATCACCGACAGGCTGCTGCG
>JAEZTD010000321.1 GCA_023443705.1 Bacillota bacterium
CCTTTGATGCGAGAGAGAAACCTTCGGGTTCTCGAGTTTACCAAGATCCGCGACCAGCTGGCCGCGCTTTGCCTGTCCGAAACGGGCAGGGAGCGCGCGCGGGCGCTGATGCCCTCCGGCGATGAGAAAACGGTGCGCATGTGGCAGAGCCAGACCTCGGAGGCCGGCACCGTCATGGCGTATTCCGGCGGGTCGCCGATGCAGTATTTTCCGGACGTGTCGGGCTTCGTCAAGATCGCCGCGGCGGGCGGTACGCTGTCGCCGAAGGCGCTTTTGGACGTCGCGGAGTCCCTCAAGGCCGCGCGCCTCGTGCGGCAGGCCGTCGTCACCGACCGGGAGAATACGCCGCTTCTGACCCAGTTGGCGTCGCACCTGAACACCCACAGGGAGCTTGAGGAAACCATCTTCAACGCCATCCTGTCCGAAGATGAGATCGCCGACCGCGCCAGCCCCGAGCTCTACGACATCCGGCGGCACCTTCGGCTCCTCGCCGACAGGATGCGCGAAAAGCTGAACGCCTTTTTGAGGGGCGAGCAGGCAAAGTATTTGCAGGACACCATCATCACCCAGCGCAACGGCCGCTACGTGCTGCCGGTCAAGGCCGAGTGCCGCGCGAACGTCCCCGGCCTGATCCACGACCAGTCCGCCAGTGGCGCGACGCTGTTCATTGAGCCGATGGCGGTGGTGGAGGCGGGCAATGATCTGAAACAGTGGGCTGCGAAGGAAGAAAAGGAGATCGAGCGCATTTTGGCCGCGCTCTCCGCCGAGGTCGCGCCGGACGCCAGTTTCATCGCAAACAACCTGAACATCCTGGCGGAGCTTGACGTGATCTTCGCCAAGGCCGTCCTCGGCCGCCAGATGAAGGCGGTGGAGCCCAAGCTGAACGCCGAGGGGCGCATCAGCATCGTCGCGGGGCGGCATCCGCTGATTGATCCCGCGAAGGTGGTGCCCATCAGCCTCTGGATGGGCGGCGAGTTTACGACGCTCATCATCACCGGCCCCAATACCGGCGGCTAGACCGTCACGATGAAGACGGTAGGGCTGATGACGCTGATGGCGCAGGCGGGCCTCTCGGTGCCCGCGAACCTCGGCACGGAGCTTGCGATCTTTGACGAAGTGTTCGCCGACATCGGCGACGAGCAGTCCATCGAGCAGTCCCTCTCCACGTTCTCGTCCCACATGACGAACATCGTGGAGATCCTGAAAAATGTCACGCCGAAATCGCTGGCGCTGTTTGACGAGCTGGGCGCGGGCACCGACCCCACCGAGGGCGCGGCGCTGGCGATGGCCATTCTGGAGCATCTGCTTGCGATGAAGACCGCCACGCTGGCGACCACCCACTACTCCGAGCTTAAGGCCTTCGCGCTGTCCACCCGGGGCGTCGAGAACGCTTCGGTGGAGTTCAACGTGGAGACGCTCCGGCCCACCTACCGGCTGTCCATCGGTGTGCCAGGCAAGTCCAACGCCTTTGAAATTTCGAGAAAGTTGGGCCTTCCCGAGCACCTGATCAAGAGCGCCGGCGACCGGCTGAGCAAGGAGCAGATACGCTTCGAAGACGTGATCGCCAACGCCGAATACCACCGGCAGATCGCCGAAAAGGAGCGCAAGCTGGCTGAAGAGGCGCACCGGGAGACCCAGGCGCTTCGGGATGAGACCGAGAAGATGCAGCGGCAGCTGGAAGCCCAGCGGGAAACCGCCATGCGCAAGGCCAAAGAGGACGCGCGCAAGGTGCTCGTCAAGGCCCAGCGGGAGGCGGAAGCGATCATCGCGGAGCTCAAGCGCAGCCGCAGAAACGAGGGCGCGCCGCTTCGCGAGCATGAGATGCATGAGATGCGTGCGAGGCTCCAGAGCGGCATCGACGAAAACGGCGAACGCATGACGGATACGCCGGACTCGAACGAAGCGCCCAAGGACCTGAAGGTCGGCGAGAGCGTGGAAATCGTCAAGACCGGCACCCGCGCCACCGTCATCACGCCGCCCGACGCGAAGGGCGAGGCGTTGGTGCAGGCGGGGATCATGAAGCTGAAAGTCGCGGCCACCGGGCTGAAGCGCGTCAAGGAGACACAGAAGGCGCGTACGCAAAACACCGTCTCCGTCGCGCAGAAGTCGGTGCCGATGGAGTGCGACCTGCGCGGCATGACGCTGGAGGAGGCGCTGCTCGCGGTGGATATGTACTTGGACGGCGCCGAGATCCAGCACCTGAAGAACGTCTCCATCATCCACGGCAAGGGAACCGGCGTCCTCCGAAGCGGCGTGCAGCAGCATTTGAAGCAGCACCCCTCCGTCAAGGAGTACCGGCTCGGCCGCTACGGCGAGGGCGAGGACGGCGTGACGGTGGTTACGCTCAAATAGGGGGTACCATATGAACAAGACGAAAATCCTGCTCGTGGACGACGACCCGAACATTCGCCAGCTGGTCAGCCTGTACCTGACGCGGGAGGGCTTCGAAGTGGAGGAGGCCCAGCGCGGCGACGACGCGCTGAAGGCGTTCAAGGCCGCGGCCCCGGCGCTGATCCTGCTGGACATCATGCTCCCCGGCATGGACGGATGGCAGGTGTGCCGCGAGGTGCGCAAGGTTTCGAACATCCCCATCATCATGCTGACTGCCAAGGATGAAACGTTTGACAAGGTGCTGGGGCTCGAGTTGGGCGCGGACGACTACATCGCCAAGCCCTTCGAGCCCAAGGAACTCGTGGCGCGCATCAAGGCGGTCATCCGCCGCTACCAGAGCGCCGACGCGCCCGACAAGGAGCTGGTGTTCCCGGGCCTTGCGATCAACATCAGCCACTACACCGTGTCCTACATGGGCCGCCCGGTGGAGATGCCGCCCAAGGAGATGGAACTGCTCTACTTCCTCGCCAGCCACCCCGGCGCGGTGTTCACCCGGGAGCAGCTTCTGGAGCAGGTGTGGGGCTACGACTTCTTCGGCGATTCCCGCACCGTGGACGTGCACATCAAGCGCCTCCGGGAAAAGCTGGACGGCTCGGAGCTGGGCTGGAATCTGAAAACCGTCTGGGGCGTCGGCTACAAGTTTGAGGTCAAGTAAATGAAATCAAGGCTTTTCTGGCGCATGTTCGGCGCGTTCCTGGCGGCGCTTATGCTCACGGTCGTGGTTTTGTCCCTCCTCATGGTGGTGATCGTGCGGGAAGAGCGGCAGGATCAGCTGGAGGACGAGGTGCGCATGCAGGCCAGGGACGTGGCGCAGCTTTTGTCCCAGCGGGACAGCCTGGCCATCCGCCGGAACGATCAGTCCCTCTCCAACGCGCTCAACTGGAAGATCACCGAGATCAGCGAGGCCTACGACGCCAGCGTGTGGCTGGTGACCTCCGGCGGCGCGGCGCTGATTCTGGGTCGGCAGGAGTATACCTCCGAACAGCTCAACGACGCCACCGTGCTGGATCAGATCTACAAGGTGCTCTCGGGCGAGGAGATCCGCGTGCAGGGGCTGATTCCGGAACTTGGCGGCCAGATGGTGACCATCGGCGTGCCGTGGAAGTTTCGGAACGAGCGCGTGGTGGGCGCGGTGCTTCTGCACATCTCCACAAGCTCGCTTTCGGCGGACTACAGCGACATGGTCCGAAACGCGCTGATCGCCGCGCTGGTGGCGATGGTCGTGGGCGCGGCGCTGGCCTACTTCATCTCCCGTAGGCAGACGGAGCCGCTGCGCAAGATCAACCGCGCGGTCACGCGGTTTGCCGCGGGGCAGCTGGACGAGCGGGTGGAGATCCGAGGCGACGAAGAGATGGCCCTCCTGGGGGACTCCCTCAACAAAATGGCGGAGGACCTTAAAAACCTCGAGGAATCCCGCCGCAGCTTCGTGGCCAGCGTGTCCCATGAGCTGAAATCCCCGCTTACCTGCATCTCCGGCTACGCCCAGGGCATGCTGGACGGCACGGTGCCGGAGGACGAGCGCCCCCGCTACCTTCAGGTGGTGCTGTCGGAATCCGCGCGGCTGACAAAGCTCGTAAACGACCTTCTGGAGCTTTCCAAGTTTGAGTCGGGCAAATTTCCGCTCTCGAAGGCCGCCTTTGACGTGAACGAGCTGTTGCGCCTGGAGCTGATCAAGTTTGAGCAGCGCATTGACGACAAGCGGCTCGACGTGGACGTGGACTTCCGTGAGGATCCCTGCCGCGTCGTGGCCGACGCGGACCGCATCCGGCAGGTGGCGACGAACCTCATCGACAACGCGGTCAAGTTTGCGCCGGAGGGCGCGAAGCTGACGCTCACGACCGAGGCGGCGGGCGATACCTGCTTCGTCCGTGTATTCAACGAAGGCGCGCCCATCGCGCAGGAAGACATCCCCTTTCTCTTCGACCGTTTCTACAAGGCGGACAAAGCGCATACTTCCGGTATGGGCACGGGGCTCGGCCTTTCGATCGTCAAAAGGATACTGGAACAGCACGGCCAGACCATCAAGGTTTCGAGCGGCGCGCTCGGCACGACGTTCACCTTCACGCTCGAGCGGGCGAAGGGGGAAACAGGGGAGGACAAGGTATGATGCGGCGAATTCGGGCGCGGGAACTCAGGCGATACGGCGCGTTTCTCATGGCGCTCATTCTGGCGGCGATGATGGGAGGCCTCGTGGCACAGGCGGCCTCGATGCCCTATTCGGTGGTGTATTCATCCGAAAACCCCGTTCCCGGGATCGCGAAAAACGTGCGGCCGGCGGTGGTGCAGGTCATCAACATCCTTGAGAGCTGGAACCCGAAGGATGGCCCGCTTTCGGAGGACCAGGCCTACGGCTCCGGCGTGTACTTTGACGCGCGGGGCTACGTGATCACCAACTACCACGTGGTGGAGGGCGCGGACCTGATCGACGTGAAGCTCTTGAACGGCGACCGCCTTGCGGCGACCCTCGTGGGCTACGACGACGGCACCGACATCGCGGTTTTGAAGGTGGAAGATAAGATCGACGCCGCTCCTGTGCCCTTTGGAGACTCCGATCAGCTTGCGATCGGCGACCTTGCCATCGCCATCGGCAACCCCGGTGCGGACGCAGTGCTCTTCGGCACCGTGACCGCCGGCATCATCTCCGGCATCAACCGCGCCGACATCGACGCGGGCAATTTTACGCGCAGCGTCCCGGTGATCCAGACCGACGCGGCCATCAACACCGGCAACAGCGGCGGCGCGCTCCTGAACGCGAAGGGCGAACTGATCGGCATTCCGACGCTCAAGATCATGTACGACTCCACCACCGTGTTTGAAGGGCTGGGCTTCGCCATCCCGATCAACACCATTAAGCCACTGATCGCGCAGCTGATCGACACCGGCCGGGTGACAAGGCCCCGGATGGGCATCATTGTGGAGGACTTCGACGGCCCCGACGAGCCGCTTTCAAAGTTCCCACCCATCGGCGCGCGGATCGTCAGCGTCGAGCCGGGGAGCCCGGCGGAAAAGGGCGGCGTCCTCCGGTATGACATCGTGACCCGCGTCAATGACATGCGCGTCAAGTCCATCAACGACGTGACCGCCGAGGTCGACCGCCATCAGGCGGGGGACGAGGTGACGCTTGAAATCTACCGCGCGTTTGACCCGGTCACCGGCGAGATGCTTCAAAAGGCAGAAACGCTGACGCTCACGATCCGGCTGGAACTGATCGACTGACGGGAGGGTTACAAATGAAGGTCTTGCTCATCAACGGCAGCCCCAACGCGGACGGCTGCACCTACACCGCGCTGCGGGAGGTCGCGGGCGCCCTCGAAAAAGAAGGCATTGAAACGGAAATCTTTCAGATCGGAAAGGCGCCGGTTCGCGGCTGTATCGATTGCGGCGGCTGCCGGAACAACCGCTGCGCCTTTGACGACATCGCAAACCGGGCGCTGGAGAAAATCGAGCAGTGTGACGCGCTCGTCATTGGCTCGCCCGTCTACTACGCGTCGCCGAACGGGAGCCTCATCTCGCTGCTCGACCGGATGTTCTTTGCCGGAAGTTCTCTGATGCGCGCAAAACCCGCCGCATGCATCGTGTCCGCCCGCAGGGCCGGCACCACCGCCGCGCTGGAGGTTCTGAACAAATACCCCACCATCGCCCAGATGCCGCTGGTGTCCTCCAAGTACTGGAACATGGTGCACGGCAACGATCCGGAAGAGGTCCTACAGGATGAAGAGGGCATTGAAGTCATGCGGACGCTGGGCGCCAACATGGCGTACCTTCTGAAATGCATCGAGGCCGGAAGGCGAGTGGGCATCAATCCGCCCGCACCGGGCCCCGGCAAGCGCACCAATTTCATCCGATGAGCGCCTACCGTGTCCGGCTGGGCGTCAGGCTCTTTGCGCCCGGCGGAGAGAAATGCTTCGGCCCCGGCATCGCCGAGATTTTGGAGCGCATCCGTTCGGGCGGTTCTCTTCGCAAAGCGGCGGGCGAGATGGGCATGGCCTATTCCCGCGCTTGGCATGTGGTGAACGAGTGCGAGCGGGCGCTTGGATTTCTTCTGATCGAGCGCTCCGTCGGCGGCCGCGCGGGCGGCGGCTCCCGTCTGACGGCGGAGGGCGAACGGCTGCTCGACGGATACCGAAAGATCGAGGAGGCGCTGAACGCCTGCGCTGCGGAGCGGGCGGAAGCCCTTTTTCCTGGGGAATAGCATAATACCGATTCCAAACATAAATCACTCGTCGCGCCGGGTCTTTTCGCGCGGACAAGGTTGGTTTCCCTTTAGGAAACCAAGTCGCTTCGCGACCGAGTGATTCAAATGCGTTTGAATCACTCGCCGCGGTGTCGCCTTCCGCTCAAAATAGCGCTGCATTTCACGCCGAAGGCGTATCCCGAAGGGTTTGTTCGCTCCGGCTCCTTGCAGCGCATCGAAAATCCCTCGCCGCTTTGGAGCGATTATTGTTTTCCATTGGTATATCAAAAACGCCGCCTGCGCACCAAATGGCGCGGGCGGCGTTTTGTTTTGGGCTATAGGTTTC